>JAFQWT010000084.1 GCA_017407375.1 Clostridia bacterium | reverse complement strand
TCAAGGGCGCCCCGCCCTTGTATCTCATCACGCGTCAGCGTGCATCTCACCGCCACCCCTCGCCCTCTCCGTCGGCTGCGCCGCCACCTCTCCCAAAGGGCGAGGCCGATATTAGACGAACGCAAACAAAAGTGAAGCTCGGCATTCCGAAGGGCTCCCCCTCGGGGGGAGCTGGCGCGGAACGCGACTGAGAGGGGACTTTCATCACCGCGCTCCGCGCGGTGTATATCATCCGCCCACAGGCGGTATATCATCACGCGTCAGCGTGTATATCGTCAAGGGCGCTCCGCCCTTGTATCTCATCACGCGTCAGCGTGTATATCGTCAAAGGCGCTCCGCCCTTGTATCTCATCACGCCGCCTTTTGGGTTGCTTTTTGGCAAAAAATGCGCTATAATGGAGATGGGTGGCGGTGGCTCTGCCCTGCCTCCTCTGCTTTTTGACGCGTTTTCTTTACAATTTTACAAAAATCGGGCGCGATGTGCCCGTGGGAGAGGCCATGGTTTCCAAAATTTACAGCGCGGGGCTTGTCGGGATCGACGGTTTTCTTGTGACCGTGGAGTGCAGCGTCACGGCGGGCATGGAGAGGTTTGAGGTCGTGGGTCTGCCCGACAACGCCGTGCGCGAGGCGCGTGAGCGCGTGCGGGCGGCGTGCGTTTCCAGCGGCTTCCGCTTTCCCGACCGCCATATCCTTGTCAACCTGGCGCCCGCCAACCGCAAAAAGGAGGGCTCGGCCTTTGACCTTGCTATCCTTGTGGGCCTGCTCACGGCCTCGGGGGCGATCCCGCCCGAGGCAAGCCAGGGGGCGTGCTTCCTTGGTGAGCTGTCTCTCTCGGGTGAGGTGCGCCCGCAGGCGGGCGTTTTGTCCCTGACCCTGGCGGCCAGGGAGGCGGGCTGCCGCCGCATCTTTGTCCCGCGGCCAAACGCCGTGGAGGCCTCGATCGCCGAGGGGATCGAGGTGTTTGGCGTGGCGACCTTCTCCGAGGTGTTCTCACATCTTACGGGGAAGGCGGAGCTCTCCCCTACCCTCTTTGACCCTGCCGCCACCGCCGAGGGCAACCGCCCCACGGCCGACTTTGCCGAGGTGGCAGGCCAGGCCAAGGCGCGCCGCGCCATTGAGGTGGCGGCGGCAGGTGGCCACAACCTCCTTCTGATCGGGCCGCCCGGCTCGGGCAAGTCGATGCTGGCCAAGCGCATCCCCTCCATCCTGCCGCCGATGTCCTTTGCCGAGTCGGTCGAGGTCACGCGCGTCCACTCGGTGGCGGGAATGCCGATCGGCGGGCTGGTCACACGGCGCCCCTTCCGCTCTCCTCACCATACGGTGTCGGCGGCGGGAATGATCGGCGGTGGCTCCACCCCCCGCCCCGGCGAGATCTCGCTGGCCGACCACGGCATTTTGTTCCTGGACGAGCTGCCCGAATTTTCTCCCGCGCTCCTTGAGACCCTCCGCCAGCCGCTGGAGGACGGCACCGTGACCGTCACGCGGGTGGCGGCCAGAGCCGACTATCCCGCCAGCTTTATGCTGGTGTGCGCGATGAACCCCTGCCGCTGCGGCTACTTTGGCGACCGCGTGCGTACCTGCACCTGCCGTCCCGAGGAGGTCAAACGCTATCTCTCGCGCATTTCGGGCCCGCTCCTTGACCGTCTGGACATCCAGGTGGAGGTCCCCTCACTCACCTTTGACGAGCTTTCGGCCAGAAAGCGGGGCGAGCCGAGCGAGGCGATTCGTGAGCGGGTGGCGGCGGCGCGCCGCCTGTCCACCGAGCGCTCCCCCCGCCCGAACGCCCGCCTCACGCCTGAGGAGCTGAAGCGCGACTGTGTCCTTGACGAGGCGGCCGCCGCCATGCTCCGCTCGGCCTTTGATAAGCTGGGGCTTTCGGCCCGCGGGCACGACAAGATCCTCCGCATTGCCCGCACCATCGCCGACCTTGCGGGAAGCGAGACCATCGGCGCCGCCCACGTAGCCGAGGCGGTACAGTACCGCACCCTTGACCGCAAGTATTGGCAGCGCTAAAAGCAAAAAGACCGCAAACGCGGTCTTTGTGCATAGTTTCTTTTACATTTTTGAGGGAATGGGCGCGGGAGTAGTGCCGTATCGGGGGAAGGGGCAAACGAAAAAAGGAGAGCCGTGGCTCTCCTTTTTTGTGTTAGCATCCGCCGAGAAGCGTCTTGGCCGTAGCGAGGGCCTCCTCAATTTTGGAAAGCTCCTTACCGCCCGCCATGGCACTGTCGGGGCGGCCGCCACCCTTGCCGCCCGTAACGGCGGCGACGGCAGAGGCCAGCTTGCCCGCGTGGGCGCCCGCCTTGACGGCATCGGCACCGCAGCAGGTGACAAAGGTGAGCTTATCGCCCGTGACGGCGGCAAAGACGGCCACCATATCGGGGTGCTTTTCCTTGACCGCATCGCACATCGTGCGGGCGGCATCGGGCGTGGCGTCAAGCCGCGCGGTCAAAAGGCGCACGGCGCCCACCGTCTCGGCCGACGAGATGAGCGAGGCAAGCTTCGCCTCGGAGAGGCGGGCCTCGGCGCTTTCGAGCTTGCGGCGCACCTCGCGCAGGTCGCCCACCGTCTGCTCGGCGCGGTGAGGAAGCTCGGCAAGCGAGGGGGCCTTCAGGCGCTCGGCCACGGTGGCAAGCAGGGTCTCACGCTCCTCAAGGAGAGAAAGCACGTTCTCCCCCGTGACGGCGGTGATGCGGCGCACACCCGCGGCGACCGAGCTTTCCGACGTGATGCGGAAAAGGCCGATCTCCCCCGTGTTGCCAACGTGGGTACCGCCGCAAAGCTCGGTGGAGGTCTCCCCGATGCGGACCACGCGCACGCGGGTGCCGTACTTCTCGGAGAAGAGGGCCATGGCGCCCATCTCCTCGGCCGACTTACGGTCGGTCTCGATGGTGGCGGTGCGCTCGGCCACAAGGATGGCGCGGTTGACCAGCGTCTCCACGCGGCGGCGCTCCTCCTCCGTGAGGGCGGCAAAGTGGGTAAAGTCAAAGCGCAGCTCACGCTCATCAACGTACGAGCCCGCCTGCTCCACGTGCTTACCAAGCACGGTGCGGAGCGCCGCCTGAAGCAGGTGGCAGGCCGAGTGGTTGCGCGCGGTGGCGGCGCGGCGGGAGGCATCCACGGCGGCGGTGAGGGCATCGCCCACGCGGACACAGCCCGCATCGACCGTCACCTCGTGGAGGTACACGCCCCCCGATTTTTTGGTATCGCGGACCGTAAGGCGGACACCGTCCGCCGTGAGGACACCCACGTCCCCGACCTGGCCGCCGCCCTCACCGTAAAAGGGCGTGACGTCCAGCACCACGGTGCCCGTGCCCTCGCAAAGCTCCCCGACGGGCTCACCGCCCGCAAGGAGCGCCGTCACGCGGACGGCGGCCTCCAGGGCCGTGTAGCCAACGAACACGGTGGGCTCGAGCCCCTCGGGCAGGGTGTCGGTATCGCTCCAGCCCTCGGTGGCACCGCGGGCGGCGCGGGCGCGGGCGCGCTGCTCGTTCATCAGGGTGGCAAAGCCCTCCTCGTCAAGGGTAAGGCCGCGCTCGGCGGCGATCTCCCGCGTGAGGTCCACGGGGAAGCCGTAGGTATCGTAGAGCTTAAAGGCATCGGCCCCCGCAAGGGTCTTACCGCCCTCGGCAAGCGTTTTGCCGATCACCTCGGAAAGCAGGCCAAGGCCGCCGTCAAGCGTGGCGTGGAAGCGCTCCTCCTCACGGAGGACCACACGCAGGATATAGTCGTGCTTTTCGGAAAGCTCGGGATAGGCGCCCGCGCTCTCACCGATGGCGATCTCGCAAAGCTCGGTGAGGAAGAGGCGGTCAATGCCGAGGAGCTTACCGTGGCGCGAGGCACGGCGGAGGATGCGGCGCAGCACGTAGCCGCGTCCCTCGTTCGAGGGGATCACGCCGTCCGCGATCATAAAGGTGGCCGAGCGCACGTGGTCGGTCACCACGCGGATCGAGACGTCATGCGCGGCGCTTTCCCCGTAGGTCTTCCCCGCGATCGCACAGACGGCGTCCAGCACGCGGCGGACGGTGTCGACCTCAAAGAGGTTATCCACCCCCTGAAGCACGCAGGCCAGGCGCTCAAGGCCCATGCCCGTGTCGATGTTCTTCTGTGCCAGCTCGGTGTAGTTGCCCGCACCGTCGTTTGAGAACTGCGAGAACACGTTGTTCCAGATCTCCATATAGCGGTCACAGTCGCAGCCCGGACGGCAGTCGGGAGAGCCGCAGCCGTACTTCTCACCACGGTCAAAGTAGATCTCCGAGCAGGGGCCGCAGGGGCCCTGGCCGTGCTCCCAGAAGTTGTCGTCCTTCCCAAGGCGCACCACGCGCTCCGCGGGGACACCGATCTTCTCGGTCCAGATGGCGTACGCCTCCTCGTCCTCCTCGTAGATCGAGGGCCAGAGAAGCTCCCCGGGGATCTCAAGGCGCTTCGTCAGGAACTCCCACGCGAGGGCGATGGCCTCCTCCTTGAAGTAATCGCCAAACGAGAAGTTGCCGAGCATTTCAAAGAAGGTGCCGTGGCGCGCCGTGTGACCGACACGCTCAAGGTCGGGCGTGCGGATGCACTTCTGGCACGTGGCCACGCGGGGCGAGGGCGGGGTGACCTCCCCCGTAAAGAACTTCTTCATCGGGGCCATGCCCGAGTTGATGAGAAGCAGTGAGCGGTCCCCGTTCGGCACCAGCGAGTAGCTGGGCAGGCGCAGGTGGCCGTGCTCCTCAAAAAAAGAGAGGAAGGCCTCACGCAGATCGTTCAGTGACGTCCATTTCATATCCGTAACCTCCGTAGCGCCGCCGAGGGGCGCCGTTTTTGCTTATATTTTACTAAAAGATTATAATATACAAACGAAGGAATGTCAAGAGGGCGGCGGAAAAGCGCGCCCCGCGGAATGCAAAAAACTTGACTTTTTGCCCCCTCTGTGGTATACTTTATAAAAAAGTGAGAAAGGAGAACGCCCATGAGTGAGCCGATGCTCTCCCCTACCCCCGACCTCTCGTCCGTGACGGCAAAAAACATTGCCGCCCTGCGCCAGTCCCGCAAAATGACGCAGCTGGAGCTTGGTGAGGCCCTCAGCTATTCCGACAAGGCGGTCTCCAAATGGGAGCGCGGGGAGTCGGTCCCCGATGCCTACGTGCTGTGCGCCCTCTCGCGTATTTTCGGTGTGAGCGTGGACTGGATCCTCACCCCGCATGAGGGAGAGCCCCCCGCCCCTGCGGACAACGTGACCCGCCGCCACACCGTCACCACGCTGCTCGCCTTTTTCGGTGTGTACGCCGCCGTGACCGCGGCCTTTGTGATCCTTGCCACGCTGGGCATCTACCTCTGGCAGATGTTTGTGTACGCGGTCCCCGTCTCACTCATCGTGCTTTTGGTCTTCAATACGCTGTGGGGTCGGCGCGGGCGCAACTTCCTCCTTGTGGGCCTACTGCTGGCGACCCTCCTCCTTTCGGCCTATATCGCCCTGCTCCCCCGAAACCTTTGGATGCTCTTCCTCCTCGCCGCCCCCGGCGAGCTGATCGTCTGGCTCTCGCACTTCTTGCGGAGAAAATAAGACGGCGTTACGGCGCCGCCAAGCGCTGCGCTTTTCAAAAAGCCACCCGTTGTACGGGTGGCTTTTGCTTTTTGACCTTGGCCTTATCGGCTGATGCTGATGCCCGCCACGCCGAGGATGACCTCGTTGGCGATGGCCTCGATCTTGATGCTTGCCAGCTCCTTGTCGGGATCGAGCCGGATCCTCTTGACGGTGGCGTGGTTGAAGTTGCTGAAGTAGAAGATCTCGGCCTCGGTCGTGAGGGCCGGCGTGATCCAGTCGTCAATGCTGAGGGGATAAACGAGCGGGGTCTCCACGGACGTCCCATCGGCATAGGTGACCGTGATGCGGGCATTCTCCACATGCGCATGCAGATGGAAGGTGCTTGCGACAAACAGGACCGCCACCTCCTGCCCCTTTCCGTCAAGCGGAACGGTCATCTCCGTCGGAAAAACGTCGAAAATGGAAACGCAGGCCAGGTTGTCGTTTTCCGCCGGTGTGGCAAACGGGATCCCGGACGGCGTGCGGACGGTCCCGCCCGAATTTCTGAAGAGCGAATCGTCCACGTAGGCCGTGCCTGCCGGGCCGTGGTTGTAGTTGTGCGAGTACCGCCCGTTCTGATGGAGCCCCATCGAGTATCCCAGGGGCCTTGGGCTGAGGTACGCCTGCTCGTGCACCTCCGTCATGCTGCAGTTGAAGAAGCGGCTGATATCGACGGGCACAAACGGCTTATCCGCGAGGGGCGGAAGCGCGACCTCCTCCACCGGAATATCGTAGTCGGCCGCAAGCCAGGCATCGTATTCACCGGAGCGGGTGCGAAGGAACAGCGTGTGGTCCCCCGGCACGTCCTTGGCCTTGGCATAGACCTTCCGTCCGACGATCCTGACGTCCTCGAGGGCCTCCGACACGTCAACAACGTCAACAACGTCGCCCCCCTGCACCTCAAACGCGATCCTGTTGCCGGGGAGAACGCTGTTTTGGCACACGAGCGTCGGGAGGGGGTCTCCGCTGTGCATCACGCGGAGCTGGAACCTGCCGACCTTGTCCACCGAGAGCTTGATAAAGCTGTTGTTCGGCGCCGCCACGATCTCGTAGGGGACCGGCTCTCCGTCCAGCAGCACCGCCTCGATCCCCGTGGAGCGCATGGGGATCCTCAGGAGCTTCGTCTCTTCTCTTTCGCTGTAGACGTTGAAGATCTCCTGGTTCCCTTTTCTCGTGTAGTGGAGCGCAATATCCTTGAGCGTTATGCTCGCGTGCTCCCACTCGCTCGGGAAGCCGGGCTCGATACGGATAACGCCGTCAAGAGCGTTGATCCGGATGCCAAAAAGCCCCTCAATGACCAGGCGCAGATAGGTGCTGGACACGTCGGAGAAGTCCATATCGCCAAGATCGCACGTGCCTCTTGCCGACTGAACGTGCGGTGCCATACCGGGGTTTCTGCCCGTGAAATAGCAGTCCGCGATGCCGTCGAGGATCTTCTTGGCGGCCTCCTTAAGACCGAGCTTATAATACACAAGCGAAAGATGCGCGTTCTCCTGGGGAAATATCCCGCACTGCGAATACTGCTTGGGCAGCCAGTTGGACGAATAGCTCAGCCGTCCGCCGATGCCCACGGTCTCAATGCTCTTGATATGCCTTTCGGTGAACTTCAGCGTTCGGTACGCTTTGAAATCGTCGATCATCTCGGAGTCCATGACGTGGTATACCGTCGGAAGCTCCACGGATGTATGGATCAGGCGGTTCCCGATCGTGTCAAGGTATTCGGCGATCACGCCCTCACTCGCGACCCACAGCTTTTCGTTCAGCGCCTTCTTGATCTTCTCGGCCTGCTTGGCGAAGGGCTCTCCGTCGCGCCCGAGCCGCTTGGCGATCTTGGACAGCACAAGGTTGGCGCGGTAGTTGTAGGCGCTTGACTGCGCGCAGCCCGCACCGTTGTAGTTATGCCCGTCGGAGATCCACGTGTTCAGCACGTTCTGATAGAGCCCGTCGTCATCCGGATCAAAGATCCGTCTTTCAAACTCGGCCATGGAGCAAAGGTCGTCGTAGTATGTTTCCGCCAGCTCAAAATTCCCCGACCACTCGATATAATAGAGCATCATGTCGAGGGCGCATTCCTGCATATTGTAGGGGCCGTACACAGGCTTGCCGTCCCAACCGATCAGGGAAGGAAGGCGGCCGACCGCGTTTTCCAGCGTGTGCCACCGTCCGACAAACTTGTTCTTTCCCTTGGGAACGGGGGTGGCATCGTAAAAGACGCGCTCCTTTGAAACGTCACCACGCGTGATATGGCTGAGCCACATCGCCATGGTGGTCTCCACTCTGTCGCCCCAGCCGAGCGCGGTGGGGGCGTACCAGTTTCTCCAGCCGAGGAACGGCGTGTGATAGGCAATGGCGCCGTGGTGGAAGGAGTCCTTATGCCACGAGGCGTCCATCGCCATCACCGTCGGAGCGATGGTAAGGTCAAGCGTCGGCTCCGGCGTTGCCACGTCTATGCAGGAATACTTCTGGTACAGCTGCTGCTTGACGTACGCCGCAGGGTCCTTCATTGCCAGCCACTTGTCAAGCGTTTCCTCGTCGGAGTTATAAAGGGCAACGAGGTATCCGTCAAGCACCCGATCGGGCTCGATCTCCGCCGCGATCTTTACGACGTTATCGTCACCGTCCTCGGGGGCGCTGGCGAGAAACGTGCCGAGATACGGCTCCGCCATCGCTTTGGCCGAGCCAAGGCCGAACTGCGCCGGGAAGGTGGTGCCGACCCGCATGGTCTTTCCGCTCGGGTGCGTTACCACGGCGCGATTTTGGGAGACCTCAACGGCATTGGCCTTGGCATCGGCCGCGGTGAAATTGCGCGCCGTTACCCCACGGTACTCAAAGCGCCCGGCGCGCTCGTTGTCCCCAAGGCCCCCAAAGCCCGCCACGAACAGAACTCTCTGGTCGGTGGTGATCCTATAGTGGACGAGATACCCGTCGTCGGGGAGGAGAGGATAGGCCTCGAGCTTTACCCGAACGTCGGGGAACCACGGCGAAAGCTGAGCCAGCTCATACTCCATATAGCCGTTTTTGAATTCGGCGCGGATATCCTCGGAGTCGTGGAACCAACGGGACGTGGTGTCCACGTCCTTCGAATACCAGTACGGCTTGCGCACACCGGGCGTTACGGCCAGTCCGCTCCGGAGGAGGCCGCACTTTTCATACAGCGTGATGTAGGTCTTCGTGTAGTCGGAGATCGCTCCCATAAACTGGGGGGCGTCTCCCGCAAACGTGAAGAAGCGGTCGGTTTTATCATCGTTTTTGTGTGAGCCGTAAAGCATTCTGTTGAAGATCTCAGAGCTTCCGTTGATGACAAATCCGTTTTCCGTGGGCGAGTAGCGCGTATTCGATCTCATAATATCCCTCCGATCGATCCTTTAGGGCGATTTCTTTTACAGATCGAGCTGCGTCAGGTCGACCTCAAAGATCTCGCGGCGTCCGCGCGCCATCGCGTCAAACGAGAGGCGCTTGCTGTCGCGGCTGAAGCGGGCGTGGAGATCGGTGCGGATCTCGGGGTCCTTGCCCCAGGGCGAGTAGGTCGAGAGGAGCATGCCCGAGCGGCCGGTCTTCAGGTCGTCGATACGAATGCGGCGCACGCCGTCGGGCGAGGGGTAATCGTCTCCCACAAGGAAGCGGCCGTCGGGCGAGTAGCTGCAGTGCGTGTCGGAGGCAAGGTGGTAGCCGTTTTTGTTGTAGATCTCGCTGCCCGCGGGCTCGACCGAGCCGTCACGCGCGTCAATGAGGTAGTGGCCGTTCACACCGCCGACGGGACGGCAGAAGGCGATGATGTGATCGTCGTCCTTCCAGTAGTAGTGCGAGACCATCGTGTCCATCATCGTGGGCCAGAGGTTGCCCTCAAGGTCACCGACGATGAGCGAGGTCGACCAGGTCTTGTCGGTGGGCGTTGGGAAATTGCGGAGAAGGAAGAGGTACTTGGTGCCCGAGGGGTTGAAGGTGATGTGGTTGACAACGAACTTGCCGTCCTCGCGGCCGGGGATCGGGAAGTCCTTGGCCATACGCCGGTAATCGGCAAGGAGCTTTGAGGTGCCGTTGTCAAAATCGCAGAGGAAGATGCCGTCATCGGCGGGCTGGGGCACGGCGGCGTTGGGGTCGGCAAGGTTGCAGTAGCCGTAGCCCTTGCGGAAGTCCCAGATACGCGCAAAGCTCACGGCAAGGCCGTACCGCGCACCCGAGGCGACCGTGGCGCAGGCCCTGTCGGCGAGGTCCTTTTTGCCCGTGTCAAGGTCGTGGCGCACCATGCGGTGGGTGCGCGCCTCCTCGTCATAGATATTATAGAACACGGTGTTTTTGCCGTTGCCCGCGTACTGGAGCATCGCCCCCTGCTGGAAGGACCAGGCCTTGGTGGTGGCAAACTCACGGTACTCCCCCGTTCGGAGGTCGATCTCGCCAAGGCCGAGGACGTCGTCAGGGCCGTTGATGTGGTCACCAAACGGCAGGCGGTTCACAAGGTGGCGGCGGTCATCGGGCGAATACGCGAGAAGATCGTAATAGCCGAAGAACCATTCTCCCTCGGCGGGGGTGATGCTCCGCACGGGGGCCTTGGGGTCGATAACCCCGTCAAATTGTAAAGAATACTTCATATTAATCCTCCTTATCCGCAGGAATGCCGTCGGGAAGTGTGGCCTCGTACAGCCCCTTCACGGTGTACCAGGCGCGCTTCGGAACGCGGTATTCGCTGAGAAGCCCCTTGTTGTTGAAGCTGCGGGGACGCTGGAGCGCCATCAGCTTGAGAATGGCCGAGCGCGTGTCGCAATACTGCCAGATGATGGTGCCCGCCGTGCGGTGGTTCTTCATAATGAGCGGCAGGGCGCGGCGGTAGTAATCCTCCTGGTACTCCTCGGTCCAGCGGACGGCGGCAAAGGGATCGTTGTTGCCGGGAATGCCGCCAACGCCGAACTCCGAGATGACGAGGGGCTTTTCGTTGAGGCCGCGCGAGATGAGGCGCTCTTCAAACTTGTCAATAAAGGCGGGCCAGATCTCGGGCTCGCTGGGGGAGCCGCCGTTCAAGATGTTGCCGTACCAGACGGGGTACACGTTGATCGAGATCATGTCGCAGTACTCCATGCAGATGTCGTCCTGGGGACGGTTGCAGGCGTAGGTAACGACGCGGGTGGAGTCCAGCCCCTTGACGGTGGCGTAGAGGAGCTTCAGAAGCTCGGGCGAGGCATCGCACCCCGTGTTGGCCTCGTTCTCCATACCCCAGATGACGATGGCGGGGTGGTTGAAGTCACGCGCGATCATCTCGTGATGCATTGCAACGGCGCGCTGATGCACAAGGGGACGGGCCAGCGCGGCGGGGTCAAAGCCCCACATCGGGATCTCCTCCCAGAAGAGGAAGCCCATCTCGTCAAGAAGGTCAAGCGTGAGCTTGGAGTTCGGGTAGTGCGAGCCGCGCACCATGTTGCAGCCCGTTTTGCGGATGATGTCAAGGTCGCGCTTGATCATGGCGGGGGCCATGGCAAAGCCCGTGACGGGATGGTCCTCGTGACGGTTGACGCCGCGCAGCTCCACGCGGCGGCCGTTCAGCATAAGGTGCCGCCCCTCGGTACGGAACTCACGGAAGCCGATGCGCTCACGGAGGCAGTCGCCCGCAAAGGTGACCTCGGCCATATAGAGGTTACCCTCGAAGATGTCCCAGAGCTTGAGGTCCTCAAGGCGGCCAAGCTCCAGCGTGAAGGTCTCCTCGCCCGTCACGGTGACGGTCTCCTTGACGCTCTTGCCGCCGAGCGAGAAGGTAAGGGTATCGGTCACGGCCCCGCCAAAGGACGAGAGCGTAATCTCGGCGCGGACGTCCGCCGCGCGGGCCCCAACGTCAAGGTCATAGTACACGCGGTAGCGGACGATCTCGGCCGCACCAAAGCCGTGAAGCTCCACGGCGCGGATGAGGCCGCCCCAGTTGTACCAGTCCACGCGCTCGAGCGGGATGGTGTCCTCAAGGTTATGGTAGGCGCTCACGCGGACGGCAAGGGTGTGCTTGCCGATACCGACGTGCGGGAGCTTGACGGAAAACTCCATAAAGGCGCCGTAGTGCGAGGTGACGGGGGCGCCGTCCACCCACACGTCACACTCGTTGTTGACCGCACCGAAGACGAGACGGACGTTCTCGGTCTCGGCGACAAACTCGGTAAAGTACCAGACGTCACCCGTGTAGGTAAAGAGGTCAAGCTCCAGGTTCCAGCACGAGGGAACGGTGGTGAGGCGGAGGTCGGCGGGCGGGTTTTTGTACCACTCCTCGGCCTTGCCAACGCCGTCAAAGTCGGGCTTCATCCGCCAGGAGCCAAGCTCGGTAACGCTCTTCCTGCCGGTGTCAAACATACGGATCATAGGGTGTCTCCTTTTCATTGGTTTCACTTTCGGGTCTTCTTTTTTTGATTATAGCATACGCGCGCGTGCCTTTCAAGAACGCGGGGATATTTTTTTATGGATTATTTCTTTGGCTTATGGATTTTACTTCCCGCCCGGCGGGGGAAAAATATAAATATTTTTCCGGGGGGCGCTCCCGCCCCCTTGACAAAGCGGGGGGGCGGTGCTATAATAGGTTCAACATTGATCTTTAAGTCGGCACCGAGAGGCCGACAAGGTTCTCATAGCGCGGGCGTCACCCTTTGGGTGAGGTCTATGGTTTTGCGAGCCCTGTCGGTGACAGGACTTTTTGTTTTTTCGGAGGGCGGAATGCAAAAGAAGACCCAGATCTTAGATGCGGAGGGCATCTCCCGTGCGCTGGCGCGCATCACGCATGAGATCATCGAGCGGAGCCACGGCGCCGAGGACCTTTGCCTTCTCGGTGTCAAGACCCGCGGCGTGCCGCTGGCCCGGCGGCTTTCGGACAACCTTTACCGCTTTGAGGGCATCCGCGTCCCCGTTGGCCACCTTGACGTCACGCACCACCGGGACGATCTGACCGAGGCGGAGCGCGAGGGCACGGTGGGCGAATGCTTTTTCCCCTGTGACGTCACGGGGCGCACTGTGATCATTGTGGACGACGTGCTTTACACGGGCCGCACGGCGCGGGCCGCCATGGAGGCGGTGTTTGCCGCCGGGCGCGCGGGCGCCATCCGCCTGGCCGTTTTGGTTGACCGCGGGCACCGTGAGCTGCCCATCCGCCCTGACCACGTGGGCAAAAACGTGCCGACCTCCAAGACCGAAAAGATCTCGGTGCTGCTTACCGAGTGTGACGGTGAGGACGGCGCCTACATCTGCGAGCTATAAAACAAAAAGGAAAAGGAGCACCCCCATGAAGCCGATGACGATCAAGGAAGCGATGGCCTATGCCCATAGCTGTGCTACCCGTTTTCTCTCCGAGAGCGGGCGCTCTTTTCCCACTTCCTCTTATACCGTTTTTCCCGGCTTTTGCGACGTGCACGTGCACTTCCGTGAGCCGGGCTTTTCTTATAAGGAGACGGTGGCCACGGGCTCCCGTGCGGCAGCGCACGGCGGCTACACCTCGGTCCTCACGATGCCCAACCTCTCCCCCGTGCCCGACAGCCGCGAGACGCTGGACCTTCAGCTTGACATCATCCGCCGCGATGCGGTGATCGACGTCACCCCGATCGGGGCGATCACGCGCGGGGAGCGGGGTGAGGAGCTTGCCGACATGGAGGCCATGGCGCCTGACGTGGCGGGCTTTTCCGATGACGGCCGCGGCGTGCAGAGCGAGGAAATGATGAAGGCGGCCATGGAGCGCGCAAGGGCGCTCGGGCGTCCGATCGTGGCGCATTGCGAGGTCAATTCCCTCCTTAACGGCGGGTACATCCACGACGGGGAGTACGCCCGCGCCCACGGTCACCGCGGCATCTCCTCCGAGAGCGAGTACGCCGAGGTCGAGCGCGATATCTACCTTTCCGAAAGGACCGGCTGTCCCCTGCACCTTTGCCACATCTCCACAAAGGAGAGCGTCGCCCTCATTCGCGCGGCCAAGGCCCGCGGGGCGGACGTCACGTGTGAGACGGGGCCGCACTACCTGGTGATGGATGACGGTGACCTTTGCGAGGACGGGCGCTACAAGATGAACCCGCCCCTGCGTGCCGCCGCCGACCGCCTGGCGCTGGTCGAGGGGCTCATCGACGGGACGGTCGATATGCTGGCCACCGATCACGCCCCCCATTCTGCCGAGGAAAAGAGCCGCGGCCTTGCGGGGAGCGCCTTTGGGATCGTGGGGCTGGAGACGGCCTTTCCGACGGTCTACACCCACCTTGTGAGGACGGGCACGGTGCCGCTTTTGCGCGTGCTGGACGCCCTGGTGACGGCGCCGCGCCGCCGCTTCTCCCTGCCGCTTGACGGCTTTTCCCTCTTTGCCCTTGACGAGGAGTTTACGGTGGACGAGGCCGACCTCCTCTCCAAGGGTCACGCCACCCCCTTCCTTGGGGAGCGCCTTTTCGGTGTCAACCACCTGACGGTCGCCGGGGGACGTGCGGTCTACGAGAAATAAAAAAATTTGACATACACTAAACGGAGGACACACCCATGCCAAAACGCCAAGATCTCAAAAAGATCCTCATCATCGGCTCAGGCCCGATCGTCATCGGTCAGGCGGCCGAATTCGACTACGCGGGCACCCAGGCCTGCCTCGCCCTCAAGGAGGAGGGCTACGAGGTCATTCTCTGCAACTCGAACCCCGCCACCATCATGACCGACACGACGATCGCCGACAAGGTGTATATGGAGCCCCTGACGCTCGAATACATCGCCAAGATCCTCCGCCACGAGCGGCCCGACGCCATCGTGCCCGGCATCGGCGGGCAGACCGGCCTCAACCTTGCCATGCAGTTAGAAAAGCGCGGCGTCCTCAAGGAATGCCACGTGGAGCTTCTGGGTACCCCCAGCGAGAGCATTGAGCGCGCCGAGGACCTCGAGATGTTCAGGGAGCTTAGCCAGGCGATCGGTGAGCCGACCATCCCCTCCGAGATCATCTATTCGGTGGACGATACAAGGGCCGCCGCCGAGCACATCGGCTACCCCGTGGTCCTGCGCCCCGCCTTTACCCTTGGCGGCACGGGCGGCGGCTTTGCCTACAACGAGGAGGAGCTTGTCGAGATCGTGACGAACGGTCTTGCCCTCTCGCCCGTTGGGCAGGTGCTGGTCGAGAAGAGCGTGCGCGGCTACAAGGAGATCGAGTTTGAGGTCATGCGTGACTCGACCGACCGCGCCATCACGATCTGCGGGATGGAGAACGTGGACCCCGTGGGCATCCACACGGGCGACTCCATCGTTGTGGCGCCGATCCTCTCGCTCCCCCCGCACGAGCTTAAGATGCTCAACGACAGCGCCCTGAAGATCATCCGCGCCCTCGGCATTGAGGGCGGGTGCAACGTGCAGTACGCCCTCCACCCGACGACGGGCGAATACTTCCTCATCGAGGTCAACCCGCGCGTGTCGCGCTCCTCGGCCCTTGCCTCCAAGGCCAGCGGCTACCCCATTGCCCGCGTGACCGCCAAGATCGCCGTTGGCATGACGCTCGGCGAGATCGACCTGCCCGGCACCACCGCCGCCACCGAGCCGCGCCTTGACTACATCGTGGCCAAGTTCCCGCGCTTCCCCTTTGATAAGTTCACCTCGGCGCCCAATATCCTTGGCACCCAGATGAAGGCCACGGGCGAGGTCATGGGCATCGGCTCAACGCTTTCCGAGTGCATGCTGAAGTCGGTACGCTCGCTGGAGATCGGGGTCAACCACCTCTACATGGCAAAGTTTGACGGCATGACAAGGGACGAGCTTTTTGAGTACGTCCGCACCTTCCGTGCCGACGGCATCTTTGCCGTTGCCCAGCTCCTGCGCCTCGGTGCGAGCACCCGGGAGGTCCACGAGGCCACCGCCATCACCGAGCTCTTCCTTGAGTGCATCCGCGGCATTGTCGAGATGGAGGAGATCCTTAAAAAAAAGCCGAGGGATGAGGGTGCCCTGCGCGCCGCCAAGGTGCTCGGCTTCTCCGACCCGTATATCGCCAAGCTCTGGGGCATCTCCGAGCTTGAGGTGTGCGCCCTCCGCAAGGAGCGCGGCATCGTGCCCGCCTTCCGTATGGTGGACACCCTGCACGCGGGCGCCTATATCCCCTACTTCTATTCCTCCTATATGGGAGAGAACCAGTCGCGCCTCACAAACCGCAAAAAGGCCGTGGTGCTGGGCGCCGGCCCCATCCGCATCGGGCAGGGCGTGGAGTTTGACTACTCCACCGTCCACGCCGTCTCGACCATCAAAAAGTCGGGCTACGAGGCCATCATCATCAACAACAACCCCGAGACCGTCTCGACCGACTACACGACCTCGGACAAGCTCTACTTTGAGCCGCTGACGCCCGAGGACGTGATGAACGTCATCGACTTTGAAGCTCCCGAGGGGGCGCTGGCCTCGCTCGGCGGGCAGACGGCCATCAACCTGGCGGAGCCCCTCCGCCGCCGCGGGGTCAAAATCATCGGCACCGACTGCGATGCTATTGAGCGTGCGGAAAACCGGGATGTCTTTGAAAAACTGCTCATTTCCCTGAACATTCCGCAGCCGAAGGGTCAGGCAGTAACCAGTATCGATGCCGGCATCAAAGC
>JAFQWT010000004.1 GCA_017407375.1 Clostridia bacterium | reverse complement strand
TGGCCTCCCATTCCTCAGCTGTTATCTCGCTGCTGTGGGGGGCAAGGTGGGAGTCGATGTACGAGTCGCTCACAAAGCCCGGGAAGTGCTTGAAGCAGGGGATCACCCCGCGGGAGAGCATCCCCTCGCACTGCTTTTTTATCATGCGGTAGACAAGCTCGGGGTCGTCACCCGTTGCGCGTGTGCTGGTCACGGGGTCCTCACGGGTGAAGGTCATATCCGCGTTGGGCCAAAAGCACCAGTGCAAGCCAGAGTGCTTGGCATCCTCCGCGCGGAATTCCCCCACGCGGAAGGCAAGCTCCTCATCGTCTGCCGCACCAAGTGCCATCTGCACCGGGGCGTTTATCCCGTTCTTTGAAGCAAAAAAACCGTTGTCGGCCACGCCGAACAGAGGTACGCGAAGGTGTTTGTTGTATTCGGAAAGCAGGGCGGGGAAGGAGGTGTTGGCCTCCATGTGAAAGCCCTTGACCTCTCTTGCCGAGCAGTGAAGACCGCCGATGGGGTAGCGCTCAAGAAAGCGTTCAATGCTACCGCATTTTTCAATGTGCTTATCGGTATGCGAAAGGAGAATGACCGTCTGTCCGATCTTCTCGCGGAGGGTAAGCTCACGCCAATCCTTTACCTGGGTCATCGTGCATTTTCCATCCCTTCCTTGGTGATCGTCCTTATTATAGCATCGGTTTTTCGGTGATGCAAGGGGGAAAAACAAATTTTCTTTTATTTTGCACGGTGGCGATTTTTGAGGGAAATCTCAAAAAAGCATTGACAAGGGGCTCCGTCAATGGTAATATATTTACCATGGAATCCCATTTCTTTTTTATAGAAAGGACTTTATCATGTCAAAAAAGAGGATCATCCAGCTTTCCGCGCTGGCCATTGTTCTCCTAGCGGTCATTCTGCTGGCCGTCTTTCTGCCGAAGGATACGGTCGTGGAGTGCGGCAGCTGCGGCGGCAGCGGCGTTTGTGCCGACTGTAACGGCCTTGGCATCATTGTTGGCGCCAATGAGGAATGCGGCTCCTGTGAGGCCGCGGGCGTTTGTGCCGACTGTGCCGGCACCGGCAGCGTTGTGGCCGACAGCATGTATTACGCCACCTTTATGGCGCTCGTTCCCCCCATTGTGGCCATCGGCCTTGCCCTGATCACCAAGGAGGTCTATTCCTCGCTCTTCATCGGTATCGTGCTTGGCGGCATTTTTGCGGCTGACTTTTCCTTTGCTGGCACGGTTGACGCCGTGGTAAGTGAGGGCATCATCTCGGCTGTCTCGGGGACTGCCGGTATCTTCGTCTTCCTCGTCATTCTCGGTATTATCGTGGCAATTCTCAACCGCGCCGGCGGTGCCCAGGCCTTCGGCAAATGGGCCGAGAAGCACGTGAAGTCTCGCGCCGGTGCGCTCCTTGCCACCTTCGCCCTCGGCGTTCTCATCTTCATTGATGACTACTTCAACTGTCTGACGGTCGGCGCCGTGATGCGCCCCCTGACCGATAAGCACAAGATCTCGCGCGCCAAGCTCGCCTACGTCATTGACGCCACGGCGGCCCCCATTTGCATGATCGCCCCGGTCTCCTCGTGGGCGGCGGCCGTCTCGGGCTCCGTGGAGAGCGAGACCATGTCGGGCATTGAGCTGTTCGTCCGTGCGATCCCCTTCAACTTCTACTCGCTCCTGACGATCGTCTTCGTCATCACGCTTGCCGTGCTTGGCTATGACTACGGTAAAATGGCGGGCTTTGAGGTGAAGGCGCAGGGCGGCGATCTCCTCGGTGACGGCAAGGAGCTTGCCGCAGAGGAGGAGCCTGCCACCTCCCGTGCCACCGTGTGGGACCTTATCGTGCCGATCATCGCACTCATTGTGGCCAGCGTTTTCGGCCTTCTCTACGTGGGCGGCCTTTTCGCCGGTGCCGATTTCGTGACCGCCTTCGGTGACACCGATGCGACGGTGGGGCTCCCGTGGGGCTCGATCATTGCTCTTGTTTTCGTCATCGTCTACTTCCTTGCCCGCCGCCTTATCACGGCAGGTGAGATGATGAAGTGTATTCCCCAGGGCTTTATCGCCATGGTGCCCGCTATCCTTATCCTCACCTTTGCGACCGGCCTGAAGAACGTGACCGGTCTCCTTGGCGCAGACGTTTATGTTGAGGGCGTGATGGCCGGCGCCGCCGAAGGCCTCAAGGGCTTCCTTCCCGCCATTATCTTCCTTGTCGCCTGCTTCCTCTCCTTCTCGACGGGGACCTCGTGGGGGACCTTCGGTATCCTCATTCCGATCGTCACCGCGATCTTTGCGGAGACCGATCCCATCTTCTTCGTCGGCGTTTCCGCCTGCCTTGCGGGCGCCGTGTGCGGCGACCACTGCTCGCCCATCTCGGATACCACGATCATGGCCTCGGCCGGTGCCCAGTGCAACCACGTGAACCACGTCGCGACTCAGTTGCCCTATGCCATCACGGTGGCGGCCGTCTCCTTTGTGATGTTCCTCTTTGCGGGCTTCGTTCCGATCGCCTGGCTCACCCTGCCCGTCGGCGTGGCCCTCACGGTTGCGACCGTCTTCGGCATTCGCTATTTTGAAAAGAAGAGAGCCGCCAAGGCCCCCTCGGCCGAGTGATCTTGAAAAAGAAAAAGCCGCCCTCGCGGCTTTTTCTTTTTCTTTAACCCTTGCAAAATGCGGCGGGAAGTGATATACTTTATCTTGTAGTGATATACCTTGCGCGCGCAAGCGCTCCCATTACCTCAGATTAAGGAGAACCGTTATGGCAGAGAAGAAAGTAAAGCGCCCCTCGCTTCTTAGGAGGATCCTTGTTTTTATACTGACCCTGCTGCTTGGCATGGCCCTGATGCTCGGCCTTGAGATCGGGGGCATCTATGCCCTGGTATCGTGGGTCACGATCGATAACGTTGGTATCAATGCCGACGGCTTTCTGGAGGAGGACAGCCCCCTCAGGGAAATGTCGCTCATAGCGCTTATTACCGAGCTGAACCAGGTCTCCGCGGAGCTATCCACGCTCAGCTTTAACGACCTTATGGACAATTACGGCGTGATCCTGCCCGAGTCGCTTACCGCCGCCGTGCCTGCGGAGATGCTGGACCTGCCCCTCTCGCATTATGCGGAGGACGGGGTTCTGAACGTCTTCTTGCAGCACGCCACCGTCGGCAACGTGCTTTCTCTCGTCGGGGAGGACGTCCTGCCCGAGGCCGCGCAGGAAAAGATGCGTGACCGCACGCTTGACCTTCTGATGAACGGGGAGCTCGGCACGCTGTTTGGCGGCGTGTACGTCGGCGATCTTATGGGTATCGCCGTGGAAAAGGGGGAGGACGGTGTTGTTGATCCCGTGCTTGGAGAGGACGAGGAGCCGACGATCATGTCCTATATCGCCACCCTTGACGTCGGTGAGTATCTCGGTGCCGAGGACGGGTTTGCCGTTCTTCAGAAAACGCTGGACCGTACCCCGATGGACGTGATCCTGGAGGGTGGGGACGGCAACGTCCTCTACAAGGCCCTCGCGGACAAAACCCTCGGTGATATCCTGAAAATGGAGGATGGCGGCTTCTACTTTGACCTTGACACCGTGATGGAGGATATGTACCTCGGTGACGTCCTCGGCTTTACCCTTGGGGATGACGGCATCTGGCGTGACGGTGACGATAAGGCCGCCACGGGCATCGACCGTGAGCTTGTCGGCATCAAGATCAATGAGCTCGGAGACACCGACCTGCTTTCGCGCCTGGATAACGTTTACGTAGCGGAGCTGATGGGCTACGAGCGCGTGGAGGTGCCCGGCAGCGGCACCGAGCCCGTCTATAAATTCTACAAGGTAGACGACGACGGCAATTTTGAGCTGGACAGCAATGGCAACAAGATCGAGCCCGAGGGTATGACGGCGGAGCTTGCGACCCTTACGGTGGCCGAGATCCGCACCGAGGAGACCCTGAACGCCGAGATCCGCGGTATGCAGATCGGCACGGTCATGGGCTATACCGAGGGCACCGACGGCATCTGGCGTGACGAGGATACGAATGCCCCCGCCACGGGCGTTGTCCGCCCGCTGCTCGGCAGCACGGTCGACTCGCTTGATGAGGACATCAACTCGCTTTACCTCGGTGAGGTCATGGGCTTTGATAACGTCGGCACGGACGCGGCCCCCGTCTTTAAAAAGGACGGCAACTCGGACGGTGATTACGATGACGCCGAGGACAGTGTGCCCAGCGCCTTTATGACCGAATTTGCCGACATGAAGCTGAAGAATATCGAAAACGAGAGTGAGTTCACCTCCCGTGTGAAGGGCGTCCGCGTGGGCGATGCCATGGGCTACACGCTGGACGGCGGCGTATGGTATGAGGGCACCGGCACCGAAAAAACGGCGGTGACGGGTATCTTCCGCACGCTCTCGGGCTATAAGGTCTCGGAGCTGAACGATGCCGTCAAGACCCTCTCGCTTGCCGATGCCATGGGCTACACCAAGAGCGGTGATGAGTACCTGGACGAGAACAACGTTGCCGCCACGGGCATTCTCGCCCTTTTGATGGAAAGCTCAATGAACACCCTCTCGACCGACGTTGACAAGATCTTCCTCGGCGAGATCATGGGCTATACGAACGTCGGCACGGACGCGGTCCCCGTCTTCAAAAAGGACGGCAAAGCGCCGACGGGCGTTATTGCGGAGTTTGCCGACCTCCGTGTCAAGGACCTGGAGGACGACACCACCATTACGGCAAAGATCGAGGGTATGGAGATCGGTACCGCCATGGGCTATATCAAGGTCGGCACGGTCTGGTATTCGGCGTATACCGATGACGAGGTGAACAACGATACCGTCCTTTCGCCCGATAACCACCTGCTTGCGGCCATCATTGACACCAAGGTCTCGGACATCGATACCAAAATGCACTCCCTGACCCTGGCGGACGTTTTGGCCTATGAGTACACGCCGCCCACGGGCAGCACCCTCACCCCCGAGGACGAGGGCTATTATGAGGGTGGCACTTGGAAGACCAAGACGGGCGGTGACATCGACGGCTTTATGAAGCTGCTCCACCCGCAGACCCCCATTGACGAGATCGAGACCGAGGTCAACCGAATCCAGACCACGGCCACGATCGGCGAATTCGTGGATTCGGGCGCCCTGGTCCTGAATGAGGGCTATCCCGAGCTTCTTAATACAAAGCTGGGAACCGACTGGAGAGAAAACACCCTCAGCGGGTTTGTCAATGCCCTGATCTTCGCGCTCAGCGCACCGTAACAAGGAAAGGAATTACCATGACAAAAATCGATATCTTCTCGGGCTTTCTCGGAGCAGGGAAGACCACCCTCATCAAAAAGCTGATCGCCGAGGCCTACGCGGGCGAGAAGCTTGTGCTTATTGAAAACGAATTCGGCGAGATCGGCATTGACGGCGGCTTCCTCCGTGAGGCGGGCGTTACGATCAACGAGATGAATTCGGGCTGCATCTGCTGCAGTCTTGTCGGTGACTTCGGTAAGGCGCTGGAGAGCGTCCTCCGTGACTACGCACCCGACCGCATCCTTATCGAGCCCTCGGGTGTCGGTAAGCTCAGCGACGTTATCCGCGCCGTGCAGGGGCTCGGGCTGGAGGGCGCCGCCCTTGGCAGTGCCACTGTGGTGGTCGATGCCAAGAAGTGCCGCATGTATATCAAAAACTTTGGCGAATTCTTCTGTGACCAGGTCGAGCACGCGGGGGCTATCGTCCTCTCGCGTACGGGCGACATGAGTGAGGCGGCCGTGGCCGCCTCGGTCGCGCTCCTTCGTGAGCATAATCCCGATGCCGTTATCGTAACAACACCGTGGGATCGCCTCACGGGCAGGCAGATCCTGGAGGCCGCCCAGGGGACCAATACCCTGGCCGCGGTGCTTGCCGAGCTGGCCGAGGAGGCCCATCACCATCATCACCACCATGAGCAT
>JAFQWT010000083.1 GCA_017407375.1 Clostridia bacterium | reverse complement strand
TGCGGATCGGCTGAAAGCAAAAAAATCTTGTATAAGGAGACCGATGATGAAGGAGCTTTTGAAAGCGGCGGCACACGTTGTCCCCACCGAGCGCCAGCTTGCGTGGTATGAGCTTGGCTTTTACGGCTTTGTCCATTTTACCGTCAACACCTACACGGGGCGAGAGTGGGGGCTTGGGGACGAGGACCCGGCCATCTTCAACCCATACGACCTTGACTGTGATGAGTGGGTCACGGTGATGAAGGAGGCGGGGATGCGCGGCGTGATCCTGACTGCCAAGCATCACGACGGCTTCTGCCTCTGGCCGAGCAGGCTGACCGAGCATTCGGTGAAGAACAGCCCGTGGCGGGACGGCCACGGGGACGTTGTACGCGAGCTTTCTGAGGCTTGCCGCCGCCACGGGATGAAGTTCGGCATTTACCTGTCGCCTTGGGACAGGAATGCCGCCACCTACGGCACCCCCGCCTACAACGATTATTACGCCGCCCAGCTTGAGGAGCTTTTGACGGGGTATGGCGAGCTGTTCTGCGTGTGGCAGGACAATGCCTGCGCCCCCGAGGTGCGCGGTAAGATGATCTATGATTTTCCGCGCTTCAACGCCCTGATCCGCAAATATCAGCCGAAGGCCTTTATCTTCAATGACTACGGACCGGACGTGCGCTGGTGCGGCAACGAGGCGGGCACCCCGCGCGAGGAGGAATGGGCGGTCGTGCCCTTTGAGCTTTGCTCACGCGCCGAGGATCCCGTCCCCGTGACACCGGCCGTGGCGGGCGGGTACGAAAAGCCGCTCAGCCCAACCGATAAGACGCTTGGCAGGCGTGATCAGATCGCGCCGGCCTCGGCCCTCGTCTTTGCCCCTGCGGAGTTTGATACCTCGATCCGCCGCGGCTGGTTCTACCACCCCGAGGAGGAGCCCCGCTCGCTTGACGAGCTGTTTTCGGTGTATCTCCATACGGTCGGCGCGAACGGTTGCCTGAATCTGAACGTGCCCCCGATGCCGAGCGGCCGCTTTGACCCGCGCGACGTCGCAAGGCTTCGCGAGCTTGGGGAGCGCATCCGCCGTGAGCTTGCGGAGCGGCCTGCAACCGTGACCCCCCTCCGCGGGGATGCCACCACCGCGCTTTACAGGGTCACGCTGGATGAGGTCACCGACCTTCGCTACGTGACGGTACGCGAGGAGATCGCCAAGGGGCAACGCATCGAGGCCTTCCGCCTCCTGCCCGCCGAGGGGGGCGAGCCCTTCTTCTCGGGCAGGACGGTCGGCAACCGCAAGATCTGCCCGGTCAACGTGAGGACGAAGGAGTTCTACCTTGAGGTCACCTCCGCGCGGGACTGTGTGGAGCTTGCCTCGGTTACGGTATCCCCCTTGGCTGTGGGAGAGCCGTGACGCTATCGGTCAAAAAAGAAAAAGGGGAGCTTTACTGCCAAGGCAGTAAGCTCCCTTTTTGTCAGGATAGGGTGAGGAGGGTATCGTAAACGATGACGTGGCGCGGATCAAAGGCCATACTAAGGT
>JAFQWT010000082.1 GCA_017407375.1 Clostridia bacterium | reverse complement strand
CTCCTCGTAGGCGGCCTTCTCCCAGTAGAGCCCGATCTCGGGGTAGCCCTCACGGTGGGCCACTCTCGCCATCGCCAGGTACATACCCACCTCGCAGCACTCGCCCTCAAAATTGGCGCGGAGCCCCGCGATGATCTCCTCACTGGCATCCACCTTGCCAACGCCGACCACGTGCTCGGCGGCCCAGGTCATGCCCTCATCCTTCACCTCGACAAACTTTTCGGCGGGCTGCTTGCACACAGGGCACTTCTCGGGGGGGTTCACGCCCTCAACGACCTCGCCGCAAACGCTGCATTTCCACTTTTTCATAGTTCTTTCCTCCGTATGTTGATGTTGATTTTTTAGGTTGAGTTCCTTACTGACATCAGTATATCACAATCGAGAATAATTGTCAATAAGAAAAATGAAAAAACTTGAATTTTTTTTAATCGCCCTAAGGAACGCTCTGCTTTCGAAAACAAAAAGCACTTGCATCCGCAAGTGCTTTTACTGGAGCTGGTGGCCGGACTCGAACCGGCGACCTGCTGATTACGAATCAGCTGCTCTACCAACTGAGCCACACCAGCACGGACAATATTATAGCAAAGGGGAAGGGGTTTGTCAAGGGAAAAAGAAAAATAAAAGCAAAAAAACTTTACTTCCGGGGCTTTTTCGGGGCATCTCCCTTGACATTATGAGGAAACTGTGGTATCATTTTATAATGATTTAGTAGGTTATATAGGAAAGGTGAGATCTTTATGGATATCAAAGAGCTTTTTGCCTCCAAGGCCGAGCTGCTCGGTAAAAGCGTTACGCTCTCGGGCTGGGTGAGGAACCACCGCAAGCAGAAAAAGATGGGCTTTCTCGATTTCTTTGACGGAACGGCGTTTGACCTTCTTCAGCTGATCTACGATGCCGAGGGGGGCGACCCCGCCATGCTGGGTGCGCTTTCTGAGCTGAAGATCGGCTCCTGCGCCGAGATCACGGGTACCGTGGTGGAGAACGTGAATAACGGCTCGGTGGAGATCCTCCTTTCCTCCCTCCGCGTGCTTGGTGACTGTGCCGAGGATTATCCCCTCCAGCCCAAGCGCCATTCGCTGGAGTTTCTGCGTGAGAACGCCTATCTCCGTCCGCGCACCCGTCTCTTCCAGGCGGTGTTCCGCGTCCGCAGCGTGGCGTCCATGGCGATCCACGAGTATTTCCAGGACCGCGGCTACGTGTACGTCCATACCCCCCTGCTCACCGCCAACGATGCTGAGGGCGCGGGCAACACCTTCACCGTGACCACCTTTGACCCCGCCGAGGGGAAGAAGTGCGACTATGCCGAGGACTTCTTCGGCCGTCACGCCTCCCTCGCCGTTACGGGCCAGCTGGAGGCCGAGACCTTTGCCCTGGCCTTCAGTAAGGTCTATACCTTCGGCCCCACCTTCCGCGCCGAGAACTCCAATACCCGCACCCACGCGGCGGAGTTCTGGATGATCGAGCCCGAGGTCGCCTTTGTGGACCTTCACGGCCTTATGGACATTGAGGAGGACTTTTTGAAGTCGATCCTTTCAAAGATCCTTGAAAAGTGCAATTCCGAGCTGGAATTCCTCGAAAAGTATAACAACCTCCCCCTGCGTGAGCGTATGCGCGCCCTCATCGACTCCAACATCGTCCGCATCTCCTTCCACGATGCCATCACGATCCTCAAGGAGGCGGATGCCGAGGAGAACTTTGCCTTCAAGCCGGAGTATGACGAGGACCTTGCCCGTGAGCACGAGAAGTACCTCACGGAAAAGAAGTTCAACTCCCCCGTGTTCGTTTACGACTGGCCGAAGGAATTCAAGGCCTTCTATATGTATCAGAACGATGACGGCAAGACCGTGGCCGCCGTTGACCTCCTCGTCCCGAACGCGGGCGAGCTGATGGGTGGCAGCCAGAGAGAGACCCGCTATGACCGCCTTGTCGGCCGTATGAACGAGCTTGGCATCTCGCCCGACTCGATGTACTGGTACTGCAACCTCCGTAAGTACGGCGGCTGCACGCACTCGGGCTTCGGTATGGGCTTTGAGCGCCTCCTCATCTACGCCACGGGTATGGAGAATATCCGTGACGTGATTCCGTATCATAGGACTCCCGGCGCTTGCGATTTCTGATCTCGCGGGTGAATTTTGCGCTATACTTCGTTGCTCCGCGCCCGCGACCTCGACGTACGCTCGGTACGCCTTCGGCCGTGGGCTGTGGTGCGCCTCGTCTAACGCAAAATTCCCTCCGCGAGACCCGTTTTTCCGTCTTTACGATAACACCCCCGCCTCGGTCAACGCAGGCCTCGCCCTTCGGGAGAGGTGGCGGCGTAGCCGACGGAGAGGGGTCAAAAACCTTAAGAAAGGCACAAGGTGCGCTATGAACCAATGCAAGATTCCCGCGGGCTACCGTCCGAAGCTGGATGCGTACGGCACGCAATGCGCGATCTCTCTCATAAAAAAGACCTTCCAGCATGAATTTGCCGCCGCTCTGAATCTCAAGCGCGTGTCGGCGCCCTTGTTCGTTACGGGGACGTCGGGCCTCAATGACAACCTGAGCGGTAAGGAGCGCCCCGTGTCCTTTGACATTCCCGCCGTCGGCAAGGAGGCCGAGGTCGTCCATTCGCTTGCCAAATGGAAGCGGCTGGCGCTCTCGCGCTACGGCTTTGCCGTGGGGGAGGGCCTTTACACCGATATGAACGCCATCCGCCGTGATGAGGAGCTTGACAACGTCCACTCGATCTACGTTGACCAGTGGGACTGGGAAAAGGTCATCACGCGGGAGAGCCGCACGGTGGATTACCTGAAGGCCACCGTCACCTCGATCGTCGGCGCCATCTGTGACACGGCCGACCGTCTGCACGCCGCCTTCCCGCAGCTGGTTCCCACCCTCTCGCGTGAGGTGACCTTCATCACCTCGCAGGAGCTCGAGGACCGCTATCCCACCCTCTCGGGCTCGGAGCGTGAGCACGCCTTCCTCCGTGAGCATAAGACCGCCTTTATCATCGGCATCGGCGGGGCGCTTCGCTCGGGCAAGCCGCACGACGGCCGCGCCCCCGATTATGACGACTGGGCCCTGAACGGCGACCTCTTTTTCTGGTGTGACACGCTGGGCCGCGCCCTGGAGATCTCCTCCATGGGTATTCGCGTGGATGCCGAGTCGCTTTCGCGCCAGCTGACCATCTCGGGCTGTACCGAGCGCGCCGCGCTCCCCTTCCATCAAAAGCTCCTTGCGGGTGAGCTGCCCCTGACCATTGGCGGCGGCATCGGCCAGTCGCGCCTGTGCCTGCTCCTTATGGGCTGCGCCCACGTGGGTGAGGTCCAGGTCAGCGTCTGGGATGAGGAGACCCTCCGCACCTGCGCCGAGGCCGGCGTGATGCTGCTTTGATATGGAGCTGACCAGCCCCTCGGTGATCCGCGCGCTGATGAGCGAGGCGGGCATCACCTTCCGCAAGGAGTTCGGACAGAACTTTCTCACCAGCCGTGACGTGGTCGCGCGCATTGCCGATTCCGCCGCCGAGAGCGAGGACACCGTGATCCTTGAGATCGGCCCCGGGATCGGAACGCTCACGCAAGAGCTTTGTGAGCGCTATCGCAAGGTCGTGGCCATTGAGATCGACCGCGGCCTCATCCCCCTGCTCGGTAAGACCCTCGCCCCCTACGATAACGTCACCGTCATCGAGGGAGACGTTATGAAGGTCGACCTTCGCGCCCTCATCGAGAGGGAAGCCGAGGGACACCCCGTGGCCGTCTGTGCAAATCTCCCGTATTACATCACAACGCCGATCCTTATGCGCCTCTTGGAGGCCCGCCTTCCCCTCACCTCGATCACCGTGATGATCCAGTCCGAGGTGGCCGACCGCCTGGCCGCCGCCGCGGGCTCGGCGGAGTACGGCGCCATCACCGCCGTGCTTGGCTATTACGGCAAGGTCAGCCGCCTTTTCACCGTTTCGGCAGGGTGCTTTCTCCCACCGCCCAAGGTCTCCTCGGCCGTTGTCCGCATCGACCTTTATAAGGAGCCGCCCGCGGTGCCCCGCTCGGAGGCGCTCCTTTTCCGTGTCATTCACGCCGCCTTTGCCCAGCGCCGCAAAACGCTGGTCAACGCCCTCTCGGGCGTCGCCCCCCTCGATAAGGCGACCCTGCTCTCACTCATCACCTCGCAAGGGCACAGCCCCACCGTCCGCGGTGAGTGCCTCTCCACCCGCGATTTCATCGCCCTTGCGGATGCCATCGACGAAAAAACAAAAAGACCTCAGTAAGAGGTCTTTTTGTTTTCACTTAATTTCGACAGTCACGCGCTTGCCGCAGGTATTGGCGGCGGCCTTCATCACTGAGCGGATCGCCTTGGCGATCTTGCCGTGATGGCCGATCACCATTCCCGTGTCCTCCTCGGCAACCGAGAGGACAAAGGTGATGTCGTCGCCGTCCACGGTCTCCTCAACGGAAACGCTGTCGGGCGTATCGACGATGGCACGTGCGATGTCGGTCAGGATTTGCTTGAGATCCATGCCGAATCCACCCCTTACCGATTACTCGGCGGAGGCGCTCTTCTTGAGCAGGGCCTTGACGGTGTCGGTGGGCTGGGCACCCTTGGCGATCCAGGCGGCGGCACGCTCGGCGTCGATCTTGATCTCGGCGGGCGAGGTCATGGGGATGTAGTACCCGATCTCCTCGATGAAGCGGCCATCGCGGGGATAGCGCTCGTCAGCCACGACCACACGGTAGAAGGGGGACTTCTTCGCGCCCATTCTTCTCAGTCTGATTTTAACCATTGCTTTTTCCTCCAAATGTAATTTGTTTTTCTTTTTTATAAAAATCCGATCAGAACGGAATTTTCATCTTACCGCCGAAGAGTCCCTTCATCTTACCGGGGGAAGAGAACTGCTTCATCATCTTTTTCATCTGCTCAAACTGCTTTAAGAGCTTGTTGACCTCCTCGACCGAGGTGCCGCTCCCCGCGGCAATGCGGCGTCGGCGGGAGCCGTTCAGCACCTCGGAGGGATGCAGGCGCTCCTCGGGAGTCATCGAAAGCACAATGGCCTCGATGCGCCCCAGCTGCCGCTCGTCAACGTTCATGTTTTCCACCGCCCCGGGCTTGACCCCCGGAAGCATACCGAGGATCTGGTTGAGGTTGCCCATCTTCCGGAGCTGGCGCAGCTGCATGAGGAAGTCCTCAAGCGAGAAGGTGGCCTCGCGCATCTTGCGCTCCATCTCGGCGGCGGTCTTCTCGTCAAAGGCGGCCTCGGCCTTCTCAATGAGCGAAAGCACGTCACCCATACCGAGAATGCGCGATGCCATGCGGTCGGGGTGGAAGGGCTCGAGGGCGTCCATGCCCTCGCCCGTGCCGATGAACTTGATCGGCTTGCCCGTCACGTGCTTGACGGAAAGCGCCGCACCTCCGCGCGTGTCGCCGTCCATCTTGGTCATCACGATACCCGTGATCTCCAGCTGCTCGTTGAAGGTGGTCGCCACGTCCACGGCGTTCTGGCCCGTCATCGCATCTACCGTAAGAAGGATCTCGGTGGGGGATACCGTGTCCTTGATCTTTTGGATCTCCCGCATCATCTCCTCGTCGATGTGCAGGCGGCCCGCCGTATCGATGAATACCATATCGTGCCCGTGCTTTTTGGCATGCTCCACGCCCGCCGCGGCGATCTTGACGGGGGAGACCCCCGTTCCCATGGAAAAGACGGGAACGCCGATCGACTCACCGACGATCTTCAATTGATCGACGGCGGCAGGGCGGTAGACGTCGCACGCCACAAGCAGAGGGTTTTTGCCCTTCTTTTTAAAGTGCAGCGCCAGCTTGCCGGCGTGCGTGGTCTTACCGGCACCCTGAAGGCCCGCCATCAGAATGACCGTCGGGGGCTTCGCCGCGATCTCGATCTTCGGCGATTCCGAGCCCATCAGGCGGATGAGCTCCTCATTGACGATCTTGATGATCTGCTGGGCAGGTAAAAGACTCTCCAGCACCGTCTCGCCGACGGCGCGCTCGGTCACGGTCTTGACAAAATCACGGACGACCTTGAAGTTGACGTCCGCCTCAAGGAGCGCCAGCTTGACCTCGCGCATGCCCTCGCGGACGTCGGCCTCGGTCAGCTTACCCTTACTGCGGAAGCGCTTGAGCGCCGCAGACAGCTTTTCGGTTAATCCCTGGAACATGGACACGGGGCGACCTCCTTCCGCACGGTCTACAAAAGATCGGAAGAGAAGCGGAGCGCCTCCTCGGCCAGCGCCCGTACGGCCGCATCGTCCGCCTCCGTGAGCGCCGCAGCGCGCCGTGAGAGCGCCTCGGCCCCCAGGACAAGGCGGCGGTGCCGCTCGGCAAGGCCCAGCCGTTCCTCAAGGAAAAACAGCTCCTCTTCCCCTTTTTTCAAAATGTGCCGCACCCCTTGGCGGGAGATCTCCTCCTCCGCCGCGATCTCGGCCAGCGAAAGATCCTCGCCGTAATAGGCGCTGAGGATCCTGCGCGTTTTTTCGGGCAACACTTCACCGTAAAAATCCAAAAGAAATTCCACGGTAAGGTCCTTTTCGAACACAGTATCACCCCTGTAAAGCTTTTTACTTTACAAGTATACCACGCCTTCCTCGGTTTGTCAATAAAAAAATTAAAAAATTTTCTAAAAGCCCTTGAATTTTGAAAAGAAGTGTGATATACTCCATAGAGTATGCAGGTGAATGCTTTTTCACACCCCTCTCAGGTGATAATGCAGTCCGAAAGCAACAAATAATTTGGAGGAAAGTGTCGTGCCTAACATCAAATCTGCCAAAAAGCGCGTAAAAGTGACTGAGGCAAAGGCCCTTCGCAACCAGATCTTCAAAACGCAGATGCGTACCATCATCAAAAAGTATGATGCCGCGATCGCTGCCGGTGACCGTGAGATGGCGACTGCCGCATACAAGGTTGCTGTGAAGAAGATTGACCAGGCGGTTACTCGTGGGATTCTTCACAAGAACAACGCCGCACACAAGAAGAGCAGCTTCACCAAAAAGCTTAACGCCATGGCGTAATAAAAAAGCACTGCAAACGCAGTGCTTTTTTATTTTTCATGTTTTCCCGCCGTTCGGATATACTGATAGAAGTAAACGAAAGGCGGTGTCCTATGCAAAGAAGATCGGGGGTCCTTCTCCCCATGACCGCGCTCCCCGGGCGCTTTTCCTGCGGCACCCTCGGCCGTGAGGCCTATCGCTTTGTCGATGCCCTCGCCGCGGGCGGCTTTT
>JAFQWT010000081.1 GCA_017407375.1 Clostridia bacterium | reverse complement strand
GGGAGGCAGGGGCATCGCCCGAGGCCACCTTGTGCTTTACGGATGCCGAGGAATGCCAAAGGGCGCTCCTTTCCGTGCTTTCCGACGGGGATGCGGTGCTGGTCAAGGCCTCCCACGCGCTGGGCGGTGAGACCATTGCCGAGGCCATCCGAAACCGCGGGAGAGGCGCCCCCCGATAACCAAAGAAAGGACATGGTATGTCATTCGTTCTTCTCTTCCTTTTGACCTTTTTTCTCACCCTTACCCTCACGGTAACGCTGATACGGATATTGCTCCCCATTTTAAGGCACCATCACGTGGGGCAAAGGATCCTTGAGATCGGCCCTGCCTGGCACAGCAAAAAGGAGGGCACCCCCACCATGGGCGGGCTTGCCTTTTTGCTTTCCACCACGCTTTCCTTGGCCGTATCGGGCGCGCTTTACGCCTCGTCTCTCCCCTCGCTTTTCTGGCGGCCGATCCTTTTGACGGTCCTCTATGCGATCTCGTGTGCGGCGGTGGGGATCGTTGACGATATGACCAAGTTCCGAAGGAGCCAAAACGAAGGGCTCACTCCCCTGCAAAAGCTCACGCTTCAGGTCACATGCGCGGCCGCTTACGTCGCACTCCTGCATCTCTACGGGCACCTGGATACCGACCTGTATATTCCCTATGTCAATACCGTGCTCGAGCTTGGGGGGCTTTACTACTTCTTTGCCATTCTCCTTGCGGTGGGAATGGTGAACTTTGTCAACCTCTCGGATGGGATCGATGGGCTCTGTGCCTCGCTTTCCCTGGTCATGGGTGCCTTTTTTGCCATTGCCGCCACCCGCCTCTCGGAGGAGGCGGCCATGCTGACCGCCACCGCCATGATCGGCGCCTCGCTCGGCTTTTTATTCTTCAACCGCCACCCCGCCCGCCTTTTTATGGGTGACACGGGCTCTCTCTTTCTCGGCGGGCTGGCCGTGGGGTGTGCCTTCCTCCTCGAAATTCCTCTGCTTCTTCCCATTGCGGGGCTCGTCTTTGTGCTTGAGGGGGTCAGCGTCATTCTCCAGGTGGCGGTCTTTAAGCTGACGGGAAAGCGCCTTTTCCGCATGGCGCCCTTTCACCACCATCTTGAAAAATGCGGCTTTAGCGAAAACAAGATCGTCCTTCTTTTCGTGCTTGCGGGGCTGGCCTCCGGGGGCATTGCCCTTTTGGGGGTCCTCTGATGCGGAGCATTTTGCGCTTACAGCGCCTTTGGCATTACGGCACGGAAAAGGGGCGCCTTGACGGCGTTTTGGTCGCTCTGATCGTGGCGCTTGTCGCCATTGGCTCCGTGATGGTGGCCTCGGCCAGCTATGCCTACGCCGAATCCCGCTACAACGATGCGGGATATTTTACGAGAAAGCAGATCCTTTTCGTTATTCTTGGTCTTTTTGTGATGCTGGCGGCCTCCCGTTTACCGCCCCGCATGCTTTGGCGCCTGACCCCCGCCGCCTACGGGGTCACGGTCCTTCTCCTCTTGGCCACGCTGGCCTTCGGACTGACGGGGAACGGTGCGCAACGCTGGATCGCGCTTGGTCCCCTGACCTTCCAGCCCTCCGAGCTTGCCAAGCTAACGCTGGTATTGATGCTGGCACGCTACTTTACCACCAATGAAGAAAGGATCGGCGCTAAGGGGCGAGGGAGCTTCCTTTATGGAATCGTTTATCCTCTCGGCATTACGGGACTTTTCTGCCTTTTGGTGGTCCTGCAACGCCATCTTTCGGGCCTGATCATCATTGCCGCCATCGGCATTGGTGTCATGTTCCTTTCCGGCTCCTCCAAAAAGGTCTTGGGCCTTCTCTGCGGCGCGGGAGTGGCAGGGGTGGGAGCGCTGGCACTTACCCTTGACTACGCCCGTGAGCGTGTTACGGTCTGGCTGGACCCCGCCGCGTACCCACTGGAGGGCGGATGGCAGACCCTTCAGGGGATGATGGCCATTGGATCGGGCGGCTTTTTCGGCCTTGGGCTTGGCAACAGCCGCCTGAAGTACAGCTGGGTCTCTGAGCCGGCCAACGACTTTATCTTTACGATCACCTGTGAGGAGCTTGGCTTTCTCGGTGCGGCGCTCATTTTGCTTCTCTTCTTTCTCTTTGTGAGGCGGGGCTATCGCATCGCCCTCGGAAATGAGGATACCTTCTCCCGCATTGTGGCGCTGGGCATCACGACTAAGGTGGCCATCCAGGTCTTACTTAACGTTGCCGTTATCACCAATACGATCCCCAACACTGGGATCTCACTTCCCTTTTTTAGTTATGGCGGCACCTCACTTCTCGTTCTATTTCTTGAAATGGGCATCCTGCTTTCCGTTTCCAGGAGAAGTGTACTTTCCTACCGATAAGGAGGCAGCATGAAGATCCTACTGACAGGCGGGGGCACGGCAGGGCACGTCAACCCCGCACTGGCCATTGCCGAAACCGTCAAACGAAACCTCCCCACGGCCGAGGTCCTTTTCTGCGGGACGGAGGGCGGCATGGAGCGGCGCCTTGTGGCCGAGGCGGGCTATCCCTACTATCCGATCGAGGTCATGGGGCTTTCCCGCTCGTTATCCCCGAAAAACATCCGTGCTCTCTACCTGGCCCTGACGTCTCCCCATAAGGCCAAGCGCCTTTTGCGGCAGCTCACCCCCGACCTTGTGGTGGGAACGGGGGGGTACGTTTCCTGGCCTGTGCTGGCCGCGGCGGCCTCACTCGGGATCCCCACGGCACTCCATGAGTCCAATGCCGTACCGGGGCTGACGGTTAAGCGGCTTTCGGGTCGGGTCGATCTTTTGATGCTGAATTTTCCCGAGGCAGAACGAAACCTAAAGAAGGCAAAAAGGACCGTCCACGTGGGAAATCCCCTGCGGCAGGGCTTTGCCTCACTCACCAGGGAGGAGGCGCGCCGTCGGCTGGGCATTCCCGAGGCGGCCCGCCTCACCGTTTCCTTTGGCGGGAGTCTTGGGGCTATGGCACTCAATACCGCCATTCTCGAGCTTTTTGAGCATTACACCCTAAAGCACCCCGAGGAATATCACATTCACGGGTGCGGGAGCCGCTATTACCCCCACGTGATGGCGAACATCCGTGAGCGCTTTGGCGCTTTACCCGAAAGGATCGGGGTCCTTGAATACCTCAAGGAGATGCCGACCCTGATGGCCGCGGCCGACCTCCTCATCTGTCGGTCGGGAGCGATGACGGTCACCGAGGTCGCCCTTTCCCACCGTGCCTCGATCCTCATCCCCTCCCCGAATGTGGCAGGGGACCATCAAAAGAAAAACGCCGAGGCCCTTTCCTCCCTCGGAGCGGCGCTGCTGCTGCCCGAGGAGGAGCTTAATGGGCTTTCCCTCACCGCGGCCGTTGGCAGCATCCTCGGCAACACGGAAAAAAGAAAAGCCATGGAAAGGGCGGCGGCGGGCTTTGGTGTGCCCGATGCCAACCGCCGCATTCTCCGTGAGCTTTTGCAACTGATCGAAAAGAAAAAGAGCGGTGCCACGTAAGGCACCGCCCTTTTTTCGGTTATTCAACCTCCTCAGAGGTTTCAAGCTCCTTGATGAGGCCCTCACCGATGAGAGTCTTGGTATCGCGGTAGCTGTACGAGGAGAGGAAGTCAAGATCCTGCGTCTCGCCTCTCTCAATGTCGTAATTCGCCATCATCTCAGATACGAGGAACTTCGCCTTGCGCAGGCCAAGGTCGCTCTTGATGCGGATCATCATCGGAACCTTGGCGTAGGCGTTGGTGCCGCCCTTATCGGTCTGGTGATACTTCTCATACTCGTAAGCGTTGGGGTCAAGGGCGAGGTAAACGCAAAGACTCTTGCCGCGCACAACGATCTTGGCAAGCTGGAGGCGGCCACGGTTGAAGGCATCGTGCTTCCAGCTGATGCGCGACTTGACAAGGTTATAGGAAAGGATCTCGTTCTTGATCTCGGCGTAATAGTTCTTCAGCGCCTCGGG
>JAFQWT010000080.1 GCA_017407375.1 Clostridia bacterium | reverse complement strand
GCCGATCACGTCCTCACCGTAGCCGTAGGTCTCGGTCCAGCGGAGGAAGGCGCTCTCCTCACGCTCGGAGAGCTTGCGGGTGCCGATGCCAAACATGCGGCGCAGCTGCCCCTCCACGGAGTGGAGAAGCTCCCGCTCGCGGATGTATTCCTCCAGCGCCTCGGTGGTGTCGATGCCGTGCTCGCAAAGGTGGACGGCCACACGCTCGGCATAGCGGAGCGGCTTTTTCTCGCCGCTTGTCCCGTCGCAATAGGCAAGCAGGGTGAGTATGTACCCGCCGTCAAGGCCCAGCTCCTCGACCATGCCCACAAGGATCGAAAGCTCGGTGCGGTTGAAAAGGCGCCCGCATTGCTGCTCGGCGGCCTCGACAAGCTCGGCAAGACCGCGCTCACGGATGACGGAGGCCATCTCCTCGGCCCCAAGGCCCCGCAGCTCCTTGCCGCGCAGGGGGCGTTTTCTCTTTTCTTTTTCCTCACCGTCGGTCGTCTCTGCCTCACCCGCCATCGCCGCTGTCAGCGTCAGGATGCCCGCCCCGCGCCAAAAGGCCAGGGCGGCCTCCACCTCGGGCGCGGCCAGTGACAACAGCTCCGCAAGGCGGGAGGCATCGGCCGAGCCAAGCTCGCAAAGCGAAAGAAGCACCAAAAGGTCGGTGCGGCTCGCCTCGCCAACGGCCTCGTTGCCAAGGAGGTGGGGCAGGGGGCGGCAGTCACCGCCCTTTACGGTATAGATCTTCTTCTCCATACGGTCAATTCCATTCTGAGTTTTTCACAGTTTCAACCGGGTTTTCCACCGAGACCACGGCGAAAAAACGCGCATTTTCTCGGTATCTCCCGATAAAGGTCAGTCAAGGGCGGAGGCGTTGAGGTCGGCCTCCGCGCGGTGCCCCGCCAAAAATTCGTAGTACCCCTGCGCGGCGATCATCGCACCGTTGTCCCCGCAGAGAGAGCGCGGCGGGATCACCAGGCGCACGCCCCGCTCCCGGCTGAGCGACGAGAGCGCTGCCCGCAGGTGGGAGTTGGCCGCCACGCCCCCCGCCAGCACCAGGGGAAGGCCGGGGTAACGGTCCATCGCCTCCGAAAGCTTTTTGGCGGCGGCCTCGGTCACGGTGTGCGTGTAGGCCGCGGCAAAGAGGGCTCGGTCAGGCCGCTTTCCCACCTGCTCGTAGCGGTGGAGGAGGTTGACGGCGGCCGTCTTGGGGCCCGAGAAGGAAAAGTCAAGCGTCCCCTGCGGAAGGGCGGGCGTCGGCAGGGCAAGCTCCTTGGCCGCCTCGGTTTTCGGAAAACGGCGGGCGGCGCTCACGGTGGCGGGGTGCTCCCCGTCTGCGCCCTCGGGCACCGGCTGTCCCACCGCGGCAAAAAAGCCCTCGGTCGCCAGGGCGTCAAAGCCCGCGCCCGCAGGATAGGGAAGCCCCAGAAGGCGCCCTACCTTATCAAAGGCCTCACCCATCGCATCGTCCCGCGTCCCGCCGATCAGGAGAACGTCGGTGTAGTCCCTCACGTGGTAAATGGCGGTGTGTCCCCCCGATACCACAAAGGAAAGAAAAGGGGGCTTTGGCGGCTCCTTATCGTAATACGCGGCGGCAATATGCCCCTTGATGTGGTCAACGGCCACCAGCGGGATCCCATGGGAGTAGGCCAGGGATTTTGCAAAATTCACACCGACAAGCAGCGCCCCGATGAGCCCCGGATGGTCGGTCACCGCCACGGCATCAACGTCGGAAAGCCGCACACCGCTCTCGCTGAGTGCGCGATAGGTGACCGAGGAGATGACCTCGGCATGGGCGCGCGAGGCGATCTCGGGCACCACGCCCCCAAAAAGGCGGTGGGTATCCACCTGTGAGGCCACAACGTCGCTAAGGACGGTAAGGCGCCCGTCCTCGGCACGGACCACGGCGGCGGCCGTCTCGTCACAGGAGCTTTCAATAGACAAAAGATACATGGCTTCCCCTTTGAAAACGGCACCCGCGGCACTCCCCACGGAAGGCACCTGCGGCACTCCCCGCGGAAGGCACCCGCGGCACTCCCCACGGAAGGCACCCGCGGTCCTCCCGCAAAAAGCAGATGCGGCGGCCGTTTTTTGCAAAAATGACAAAAATACTTTACAGTCGGCAACCCCCAAAGCGACAGGCGCCCGCGCGCCTCGGCGCGCCTTTTCCCGTGGCCGCGGGCACGGCCGCGGCGGGTGGGGGCATTAAACCACTCTATATTATAATACAAACGCGCGCCCCCGTCAAGACAAATCTTTTCCGAGGGCGCCCGCCGGCCCCTCTGCTTTTTCTCTTTTTCGGCGCGGTGTCTTGACTTTAATTAAAAATATGCTATAATATGAAATTAGTATATTTAGTATATTACTGCCGCAAGGCAAAAGGGGTTAGTATGAAGTACGATTTCTCCGCCACCGAAAAAAAGTGGCAAGCACGTTGGGAGCGCGAGGGGGCCTTCCTCGCCCATGACAGCAGTGAAAAGCCCAAGTTCTACGGACTTGTGGAGTTTCCCTACCCCAGCGGCGCCGGTATGCACGTTGGTCACATCAAGGCGTATTCGGGTCTTGAGGTCATCAGCCGCAAGCGCCGCATGCAGGGCTATAACGTCCTTTTCCCGATCGGGTTTGACGCCTTTGGGCTGCCGACCGAGAACTACGCGATCAAAACGGGCACGCATCCGCGTAAGGTGACCGACAACAACATCACCCGCTTTACCGATCAGCTCAAGAGCGTTGGCTTCTCGTTCGACTGGACGCGCGTTGTCGATACCACCGAGGAGGACTACTACAAGTGGACGCAGTGGATCTTCCTCAAGATGTTTGATGCCGGCCTTGTCTTCCGCGATCAGGCGCTGGTCAATTACTGCCCGTCCTGCAAGGTCGTCCTCTCGAACGAGGATAGCCAGGGCGGCAAGTGCGACATCTGTAAGAGTGACGTTGTCCAGAAGTCGAAGGACGTCTGGTACCTGCGCATCACGCGCTATGCCGAAAAGCTCCTCGCGGGTCTCGACACGGTCGACTACCTGCCGAACGTCCGTCAGCAGCAGATCAACTGGATCGGCAAATCGACGGGTGCCTTCGTGAACTTTGCCCTTGCGGGTAAGGAGGACACGCTCCGCATCTACACCACGCGCCCCGACACCCTCTTTGGTGTCACCTTTATGGTCGTGGCGCCCGAGCATCCCTACATCGATAAGTACGCCGCCAGCATCAAAAATATGGACGAGGTCCTTGCCTACCGTGAGGCCTGCGCCAAGAAGACCGAGTTTGAGCGCACCCAGCTCGTCAAGGAAAAGACGGGCGTGCGCCTTGAGGGCTTTACCGCCAAGAACCCCATCTCGGGCAAGGAGATCCCCGTCTACATTGCCGACTACGTTATGATGGGCTACGGCACGGGCGCCATCATGGCCGTGCCCGCGCACGATGAGCGCGACTACGACTTTGCCAAGAAGTTCGGCATTGACATCATTGAGGTCATCAAGGGCGGTGACATTGCCACGGCCGCCTACACGGGTGACGGGGAAATGGTCAACTCCGGCTTCCTTAACGGCTACCGTGACAAGGCCTCCTCCATCGCCCGTATGATCGAGGAGCTAGAGAAGCTGGGCGTTGGCGAGGGCGGTGTCCAGTATAAGATGAAGGACTGGGCCTTCAACCGTCAGCGCTATTGGGGTGAGCCGATCCCGATCGTCCATTGCCCCGACTGCGGCATGGTTCCCGTGCCCTACGAGGAGCTTCCCCTCCGCCTGCCCGCCGTCCAGAACTTTGAGCCGGGTGAGGGTGGCGAGTCTCCCCTTGCCAAGATCGAGGCGTTCGTCAACTGCACCTGCCCGCGCTGCGGCAAGGCCGCCCGCCGCGAGACCGATACGATGCCCCAGTGGGCCGGCTCCTCGTGGTACTTCCTCCGCTATATCGATCCCAAGAACACCGAGGCACTGGCCGACCCCGAGAAGCTCTCGTACTGGCTGCCCGTGGACTGGTACGATGGCGGTATGGAGCACGTTACGCGCCATATGATCTACTCGCGCTTCTGGCACAGCTTCCTCTACGATATCGGCGCCGTGCCCACCGCGGAGCCCTACGCTAAGCGTACCGCCCAGGGCCTCATCCTCGGCCCCGACGGCGACAAGATGTCGAAATCCCGTGGCAACGTCGTCGATCCTCTTGACATTGTCAACGAGTACGGCGCCGACGTCCTCCGCACCTACGTCCTCTTTATGGGCGATTACGCCTCGGCAGCCCCGTGGAACGAGAACTCGGTCCGTGGCTGCAAGCGCTTCCTTGAGCGCGTCTCGGAGCTTTACGAGATGGCCAAGGGGGAGGGCGTGACCCCCGCCCTTGAGAGCGCCTTCCACAAGACGGTCAAAAAGGTGTCCTCCGACTTTGAGGAGATGAAGTTCAACACCGCCATCGCCGCCTTGATGGAGCTTCTCAACAAGATCTACGAGGTCGGCACCCTGACAAGGGATGAGCTGCTTACCTACGTCTCGCTCCTTTGCCCCGTGGCTCCGCACCTTGCGGAGGAGATCAACGAAAAGCTTGGCAATACCACCCTGCTTTCGCTCTCGCCCTGGCCCACCTACGATGAGGCCAAGACGGTGGACGCGAGCGTGGAGATCGCCGTCCAGATCAACGGCAAGCTCCGTGACGTCATCACCCTTCCCCTGAACGCGGCGCGTGAGGACGCCATCGCCGCCGCCAAGGCCCTCCCGAAGGTCGCCGAGGCGATCGCGGGTAAGACAATCGTCAAGGAGATCGCCGTTCCCAATAAGATCGTCAACATCGTTGTGAAATAATAAAAAACCACCCGCCTCGCGGGTGGTTTTTTTAAGGAACGCCTCACTCGGCCAGCATCAGCTCGACCTCGTCGGCGCGGCAGAGCGTGTAGAGGTATTTTTTCCCGAGCTTGCCGCGCTCAAAGAGAAAGACAGAGCGCCGCGCGTTCTTCATCACGGCCAGGCGCACGCCCCCCTGCTCGGGGCTGTTGTCCGAGATGATCCCGTCCTCCGAGATCCCCTGCGCTGAGAAAAAGGCGACGTCAACGTTGAGATCCAGGGCGTACCGCTCGGCCAACGTGCCGACAAGGCACATATCGCGCCCGTAGTAGTCGCCCCCGATCAGAAGGCAGGGAATGTTCAGCTTCTCGGCGGCAAGGAGCGCCGCCACGGAGTTGGTGATCACGCGGATCCCCTCGTGCTTTTTGATGTGCGGCAAAAGATACTGCGCGGTCGAGGAGCTGTCGATAAAGACCGAGAGCCCGTCCGAAAGCAGGGCGGCCGCACGCAGCGCCAGCGCCCGCTTTTCCTCCTCCTCAAGGTAGTGCCGCTCGGAGACGGGCAAGCCCTCCTTCGGCGGTGTCAGTACGGCGCCGCCGCGGTAGCGCCGCAAAAAGCCCTGTCTCTCCATTTCGGCAAGGTCACGGCGGATCGTCATCTCGGAGACGTAGAGCGTCCCCGCCAGAAAGCCGACCGAGGCCCTCTTTTTTTCGCACAAAAGGTCAAAGATCTCCTTCTTTCGTCCCGTCAGCTTCATAGCCCTCTCCGTTCGCTTAAAAGTTCATTTATAAACATTTCGAACATCTCTTGTGTTTGAAACGTTTGCACGCTATAATTATAATGCAAAAAGGAATTTTGTCAATAGGAGAAATGCTATGCCTCTCTTTACCGATGCCGTATGGTATCCCTACGCCGTAGAGATCTTCGGTCTTTTCGGAATTCTTGCCTCGGTCGTCTCCTTCCAGTGCAAAAGCCACGGTAAGGTACTGTTCTGGCGCTCGATGAACGAGACCGCCTTCGGCCTCCAGTTCATTCTTCTCGGCGCCTCCACGGGGCTTATGATGAACGTCATCGGCTGTGTGCGCAACTACCTTCTCGCCAAAAACGTCCACCTCGGCAAGAGCAACCGCACCTTTGTCCTCATTTTTTCCGCGCTCTTCGTTGTCCTTGGGCTTCTCACGTGGGAGGGCGCCAAGAGCATCGTCATCATCTTAGCCAAGGTGCTGTCCACCGCCGCCTACGGCAACAAGAACCTGCGTATCGTCCGCACCGTCATTCTGCTTACCTCGTCCAGTTGGCTGGTGTACGACTTCCTCGTCGGCTCCTACGCGGGCGTTGTCTGCGAGATCCTTACCCTCGGCTCGCTTGTTGTCGGCATTTTCCGTTACGACGTCCTTCCGCGACTTAAGAGTAAGGAAAAAAGTGAGTGATCAAAAACAAAAGCCCCCGAGCGGGGGCTTTTGCTTTTAATAAAACAGCATATCGGTATAGGAGGGATAGGGCCACACATCGTCGGGCATCTTTTTCTCCATACCGTCCACCGTAGCGCGCAGGCGCTCCATCAGGGGCAGCACCCCGTCCGCAAAGG
>JAFQWT010000079.1 GCA_017407375.1 Clostridia bacterium | reverse complement strand
CGGTGCCCCGGGGGCGGGGGGCGTCGGGCGCGGGCGCGCCGCCACGGTCAAGGCCTCCCCAAGGGGGCAGGAGGCGCGGTCGCACGCCGTCATATAAGCATCGTAAAGGTTCATGGCAGTTCCTTTAGTTCGTTATTGAGGGGGCGGGGCCCCTCACCATCACTATATGTCAGGGAGGGCGGCGGCGCCACCGAATTTTGTCGAAGAAGGGAAAACCGAGGGGGCTTTTCCCCCGTGTGCATAAAAGCGGCAGGGGGCGGGGAAAATGAGGAATGAAAACCCAATGAGAGGAAAGGTATGCAAACATGAAGAAAAAAGGTTTTTGGCTCATACTCCTCGCCCTTGTCTGCCTTACGGCGCTCACGGTAAGCGCGGCAGCGGCTGAGCTGCTTTCGGGCGGGCTTGCCGTGATGGCGGAGGAGACCCCCATGATCAAGGGGGCGGTCGCGGGGGACACGGTCCGCTTTTCGGCGGCGGATTTCAAGACCGCCATGGGGATCCGCCGCTTTGACGGGATCACCCTTGTCTCGCTTCCCGAGAAGGAGACGGGCACGCTCTACTTCAAGGAGACGGGCGTGGCCGCCGGCACCACCGTCCCGCGTGAGTCGCTCTCCTCGCTCACCTTTGTACCCGCCAGCGACAAGGTGAAGGAGGCGGCCTTCACCTTCACCTGTGACGGCTACGCGGGCGGCGCCGAGATCGCCTGCACCATCCGCTTTGCCGAGCGCCTGAACTACGCGCCCACCGTGCGTGACGTGGCGGCCTCCCGCCTTGTCAGCACCTACGTGGGTCACGCGGTGGAGGGCACCCTGTGCGCCGCCGACCCCGAGGGGGATGCGCTTGAATTCCTCGTGGTCGGGATGCCCGAGCACGGCACGCTCACGCTCCTTGACCGCGCCCACGGCGACTTCCGCTACACCCCCGCCAAGGGCTACACGGGGCGGGACGAGTTCACCTTTGTGGTGCGGGACGTGTACGGGAACTATTCCGAGGCGGCCACCGTCAGTGTGAGGGTGGAGAAAAAGTCGAGCGACCTTGATTACGCCGATATGGTGGGCGCGCCCGCCTCGCTCCCCGCGCTGGTGCTGGCCAACGAGGGGATCATGCTGGGCACCCTGCAGGGGGACGGCATGTACTTCTTCCCCGAGGGCGAGGTCTCGCGCGGTGAGTTCCTCACTATGGCGATGAAGGCGGCGGGGCTTACCCCGCGCGCAGGGCTCCTTAACACCGTCTTTGACGATAACGGCGATATCCCCGCAGGGCTCCGTCCCTACGTGGCCACCGCCCAGGAGAAGGGGTACGTCATCGGCACGCTCTCGGAGCGCGGGCTGACGTTTGACTCGGACACGCCCATCACCCGCGGTGAGGCCGCCGTGATCCTTTCCCGCCTTCTGGGGGCGGACACCCCCGTCAGCACGCCCCTCTTTCCCGATGAGGGCGACGTCACAAGTCGGACGCATAACGCCGTGATGGCGATGTGCGCGATGGGCGTTTACTCCCGCACCGAGGAGGGGGCGCTGGCCGCCTCAGCACTCCTTGACCGCGCCACCGCCGCCGAGATGCTGTACGCCACGCTCCTGGCGTGTAAGTAAACAAGACTTGGCATAAAGCAAAAAGGCACCCATACGGGGTGCCTTTTTGCGCTATGTTGGGTGTGAAAGCTTACTTGCGGGTCCAAGCGTAGGAATGGTAAGTGCTTCTCAAATACGTTGCCGCGTTAGAAGGATTAGCAAGGTCGGTCGAGGTGAGCGAGGTGGTGCCTGCCTTCCAGCCAACGGTATTTTTGAAGGTCACGCTCGTAAGCCCCGTGCACTCACGGAACGCATAATCGCCGATGCTCGTAACGCTATCACCAATCGTCACGCTCTTCAGCCTCGTGCAAGCAAAGAGCGCCCACCCGCCGATGCTCGTTACACTATTCGGAATCTCGATGCTCGTCAGCCCCTTGCAATTAGAGAACGCAGCGTGGCCGATGCTCTCGACGCTGTCGCCAATGGTCACGCTCGTCAGCCCCATGCAATACGCGAACGCATCATCGCCGATGCTTGTACCACCGGTAATCACCACCGTTTTCAGCGAGGCAGGAACATACGAGTCGTTAAAACCATACGAGCTTGCCCCAAAGATATAACCAAAGTGAGTGTTGCTTGTACCGTTTTTGCTCGCCCCCACAAACGGAATCGTAATGCTCTTGAGGCCCGTGCAACCACGGAACGCCGACTCGCCGATGCTCGTTACACTATTCGGAATCTCGATGCTCGTCAGACTCGAGCAATTATAGAACGCAGAGGAGCCGATGCTCGTTACACTATTCGGAATCTCGATGCTCGTCAGACCCGTGCAATCATAGAACGCATACCAGTCGATGCTCTCGACGCTATCCGGAATAGTAATGCTCTCGAGGCCCGTGCAACCACGGAACGCAGAGGAGCCAATGCTTGTTACACTATTCGGAATCTCGATGCTCGTCAGACTCGAGCAAT
>JAFQWT010000078.1 GCA_017407375.1 Clostridia bacterium | reverse complement strand
TTCACCGCCTTTTCCGCATTGAAGAAAATACCTTTTCCTGAAAGGACACCGTTATGAGCTACCGTCCCCTTGCCGACAGGATCCGCCCCGAAAGCTTTGATGAGATGGTGGGCCAGGAGCATCTTGTCGGCCCCCGCGGCATCCTCCGCCGTATGCTGGAGGGCGGCCGCGTCGGCAATATGATCTTCGCCGGCCCTCCCGGCACGGGCAAGACCACGGCCGCAGGCATCATCGCCAAGGCGACCGAGCTGCACCTTTGCCGTCTGAACGCCACCACCGCCTCGCTGGCCGACGTCAAGGCCGTGGTCACCGAGACCTCCAATATGTTCGGAGCCGGCGGTGTCCTTCTCTACCTTGACGAGATCCAATACTTCAACAAAAAGCAGCAGCAGTCGCTTCTCGAATACATGGAGGACGGGCGCATCACCCTCATCGCCTCCACGACCGAGAACCCGACCATTGCCATCTACCCTGCCATTCTTTCCCGCTCCTCGGTCTTTGAGTTCCGCCCCGTGGAGGGCGAGGCATGCGTGCCTCTCCTGCGGCGGGCGCTCCGCACTCTGAACGAGGAAAACGGGACAAGCAAAACGGCAGACGATGCGCTCCTTGCCATGATCGCCACCCGTGCGGGGGGAGACGTGCGCGGCTCGGTCGGTATTCTCGAAAACGCCTATTATCTGGCCGATGACGTAATGAAGGAGTCCGACTTTACCGAGCTGTTCCCCGCCTATGCCGGTGCTTTTTCGGCCACCGGGGACGGGCATTACGACCTTATGTCCTGCCTCCAGAAGTCGATCCGCGGCTCCGACCCCGATGCCGCCATCTTCTATCTTGCCAAGATCTTAGCGGCCGGCGACCTTCTCGCCGCGATCCGCCGCTTGCAGGTCATTGCCAGTGAGGACGTGGGGGCGGCCTACCCCATGGCCGCCGCGATCGTACGTGCCTGCACGGAAAGCGCCCGCGAGCTTGGCCTCCCCGAGGCGGCGATCCCCCTTGCGAATGCCACCATTCTCTTGGCCACGGCGCCCAAATCCAACAGCGCCTACGCCGCCTATCACGCCGCCATGGAGGACGTGGAGGCGGGACGGGGGCAGATCGTGCCGCCCCACCTGCACGGCCCCTCCTTCCGCGGGTATCTCTACCCGCACGATTACCCCAACCACTACGTTGAGCAGACCTATCTGCCAGAGGACCTTGTCGGCCGCAGGTATTACACCTTTGGTGAGAACAAGACCGAGCAGGCCGCCCGTGCCTATTACGAGCTGATCCGCAAAAGGAACTGACCCCAACAAACCATCGGGAGGAACCCATGAAGCACCATTTTATCATCAACCCCGCCGCCGGCAAGGGCACCTTTATCCGTTCCCTCACGGAAAGGATCCACAAGGCCGCCAATGCGGCAGGGATCGATTACGTGATCTACCAAACGACCGCCCCCGGCGATGCGCAGGCCTATGTGGCCGCCACCGTAGCTGCCGACGTCGCGTGCCACCGCTTTTATGCGTGCGGCGGTGACGGCACGCTTTGCGAGGTCGTCAACGGCGCCCCCGTGTGTCCGCGCGCGGAATTTGCCGCGGTCCCCATCGGCACGGGCAACGATTTTTGCCGCAACTTTAGCGATCGGGCCGCCTTTTTGGATATGGAGCGCCAGATCAAAGGTGCCGCCATCCCGATCGACCTTATAAAATACAACGACCGCTACTGCGTCAATATGCTGAACGTGGGCTTTGACTGCCACGTAGTGGAGCGCACGGTAAAATTTAAAAAAAGCAAGCTGATTCCCTCAAGCATGGCCTATACGACGGGCGTTGTTGCCACGCTCCTACATAAAATGCACACCAAAATGCACATTGAGCTCTCGGACGGCGAGGTCATTGACCGCCCCCTTCTCCTTATGTCCATTGCCAACGGCCAGTTCTACGGCGGCGGCTATCATTCCAACCCCCGCGCCGTTCTTAACGACGGTCTTTTTGACCTCAATATCATTGAAAAGGTCTCGCGCGGCACCTTTCTCTCGCTCATCGGCTCCTATAAGGCGGGCACCCACCTTGTGACCGCCGCCAAGTACATCACCTACCGCCAGGCCACGGCCGTCACCCTGCATTTTGACGAGGAGACCGCCATCTGTGCCGACGGTGAGCTGGAGACCGCCACCGACCTTTCGGTCTCTCTTGTTCCCTCTGCCGCGGCCTTTGTTCTCCCCCAAGGCGTTACCTGCCTTGCCGACGGGAAGGAGGAGGCCGACTCCCAAGCCACCGAGGAAGCCGCCAATGCAGCTCTTTAAGAACCGTCCTCTTGCCCTTCTTTCTGCGTCCCTTCTCCTTGGCTCTCTCATCACGCTTTTTCTGTACAGAAGCGGGATCTCGCCCCTTGGGGCGGCCATCCCGCTTCTTTTGCTTTTTGTCGTTTCTCTTTTTCTTGCCAAAGGGCGCCGCTCCTTGCGCCTTGTTCCTGCCATAGCGCTTTGTCTCCTCCTTGCCTCGCTGGCGCAGGTCCTGCACCATGGCCGCCGTTTTTCCGCCCTGGAAGCGGTGGACGGGAGCAAGGCGTATACCGTAACGGCCACCGTCACCGCGGTGGAGGAAGGCGCACCGAGCTACGCCCTCTACACCGTCCGCGTAAGCTCGCTTAACGGTGAGGACGCCG
>JAFQWT010000077.1 GCA_017407375.1 Clostridia bacterium | reverse complement strand
GCAAAAAGGAGGTCGGCCTCGGCCGCCTGCGCGCCAACCGCGCGGTGAAGCTCCTCTGTGGCGGCGCCAAGCTCCAGCATATCGCCAAGCACGGCGATCCTGCGCCGCCCTGCGGCGACGGTCCTGAGGAGGGCCAGCCCCTCGGCCACCGCCTCGGGGGAGGAGTTGTACGCATCGTCGATCAGCAGTACCCCGCCCACCTCGCAAACGCTACCGCGCCCCTCGGCGTAAGGGAGACGCAGGAGCGCCGCCGCTGCCGAGGAGAGAGGAACGCCAAGCGTGTGAGCGGCGGCCATGGCAAAGAGTGAGGAAAGGATGCGCGGGCGGCCAACGCCCCGCAGGAAGACCCTTTGCCGTCCGCTTGCGGTCTTTAGGGTGTACGAGGTCCCAAAGCGAGAGAAATAAATGCCCTCGGCCAAAAAATCGGCCTCCCCCTCGGTGGCAACGGTGAGTATGGGAAGGGAGAGCGAGAGCGTGGAGAGATAGGGGTCGCTTGCGGGGAGAAGGAGGTGCCCGCCCCGCATACCGTCGGTGATCGAGGCCTTTTCCCGAAGGATCGCCTCCTTTGTACCAAAGGCCCCGATGTGAGCCGATCCAATGGCGGTGATGATGGCAACGTCGGGACTGATACAGCGGGAAAGCGGTGCGATTTCCCCCGGGTGGTTGCTTCCTAATTCCAAAACAAGTAAGGTATCGTTTACATTCCGCGAGAGAACGGTTTTGGCGATCCCCAGCTCGTTGTTTTCGTTTTCCCGCGTCTTATGCACCGAAAAACGTGGGGAGAGCGCCGCGGCAACGGCATCCTTGGTGCCGGTCTTTCCAACGCTCCCCGTTATGGCAATGACGGGGATGCGGTGCTCGGTGAGTGAAAGGCGGGCAATGTCCAAAAGAGCGGCGTGCGTGTTGAGGACGGAAATACCCCGTTCGGTAGGCATCTCCGTCACAAGTGCTGCGGCACCGCCGCTCACGGCGGCCGTAAGATAACGGTGGCCGTCGTCTCTCCTTCCGTGAAGGGCCACGTAAAGGTCGTGCGGGCGCAGCTTGCGGGTGTCGGTCGTTATGGCGGTGATGGTGGTGGCGTCATCGGCGGCGCCCGAGGCCCCCACCGCTTGGCGGATCCTCCCTAACGTCAGGGGGAAGGGAAGCTCAATTCTCATGATCAGTATCCCCGTTTTTTCGTTTTTCAAGCGCCGCCCGCACGATCTCTCTTTCGTCAAAGTGCCTGACGCCGCCGGCGGTGATCTCGTAGGTCTCATGCCCCTTCCCGCAAAGCAGGATGATATCCCCCGCCTCTGCCGTGAGGATCGCCTCCTCTATGGCGCGGCGGCGGCTTTTTACCGTCCGTACCCGTTCAGGGTGTGTCATCCCTGCGAGGATGTCCTCCATGATGCGCTTCGGGTCCTCGGTGCGGCAGTTGTCCGAGGTGACGATCACGCGGTCGGCCAATTCCTCGGCCGCCTTGCCCATGGGGCCTCTTTTTTCTCTGTCGCGGTCCCCACCGCAGCCAAAGAGAAGCACGATCCTCTCACCCTCCCGACGGAAGGCGCGGACGGTGGAAAGGAGCGAGCGGAGCGCGGCCTCGGTGTGGGCGTAATCAATAAAAACGCAAAACTCCTCCGCCGCCCCCAGGGGAACGCGCTCCATGCGCCCGGGGACGTCGATCCTTTTGGCAAGGGCGCCGGCGGCAACAAGGGGAGAGAGGCCAAGCTCAAGGGCCGCCATCAGCGCCAGCAGGGTGTTCTTTACCGAGAAAACGCCGGGGAGCGTAGAGCGGATCCGCAGGCGGATCCCGGGACCCGCGTAGGTATAGGCAATGCCTGCGGCTCCCCGCAGCTCAACGTCCAGCGCCATATGCTCGCACCTTGTATGGGTGCCGCCGCGCCGTACCTCACACGTGGCCTCGGAAAGGATCGCCTCCGTATGCTCGCTGTCGCCGTTGAAGATGCCCACGCGGCACTGGCGGAAGAGGATCGCCTTGGCCGCCCGATAGCTCTCCATATCGTTATGAAAGTCCATGTGCTCGGGGGAGAGGTTGGTGAAGATACCTACCTCGTACGCGATGGGGGCGACCTTTTCAAGCATCAGGGCGTGGGAGGAGACCTCCATGACCACGTGGGTGATGCCCTCGTCCCGCATGAGACGGAGCATGGGATAAAGGACGTCGGGGTCGGGCGTTGTCATTGTGCGCAGGCGGCTCCCGCCGTCCTCACCCTCGGGCAGGGTATAGGTCTTGCCGTTATAAAGGCATTCCGCCGTTCCGATGAGCCCCACCTTCACCCCGGCCTCCCGCAGAATGCTGTAAAGGACGGTGGCGGTGGAGGTCTTGCCGTTGGTCCCCGTCACACCGATCATCGTCATATCCCGATGGGGATCGCCGAAAAAGCGGCTGAAGGCAAACGCCATGGCCCGCCGCGTGCTTGGCACAAAAAACAGGGGAAGCGTGACCCCCTCGGGGATCATGGCGTCCTGCTCTACGATGGCCGCCGCGGCTCTTTTTCCCTCCACTAACGAAAGGAGGGTGTGGGAGTCAAAGCGCGTTCCGCGCAGGCAGATGAAAAGACAGCCGGGCGTGAGGGCACGCGTGTCGGTAACGATCGAGCTGACCTCGATCTCCCGAGGATCACCGCCTCCCGTATATTCGCCCTCGTAAAGGAGCTTTGATAGCTTCATGGCACTACCTCGTCTTTCTTATTATTCCATATCGTCATAAAGAAATTCCACCGTGATGACGGTCCCCCGCGGAACGGGGGTGCCCTCCGCCACCGATTGGCGGCACGCCTTTGGCAAGAGGGTGGGATCGCGCTCGCTATTGACGTTCCCCACGACGCGAATGTTCAGCCCCGCATCCAAAAGCGCCTTCACCGCCTCCTCTAAGGGGAGCCCGATGAGCGCGGGAACAACGCCGGTGGTCGGCCGCTCCTTCTCGGTGTAGAGGATCACCCGCCCGAGCGTGGCGTTCAGCCGCCCGCCCGCCGCGGGCATTTGCCCTGTGATGACGTCGCTTGCCTCGGCCCCGACCGCATCGGCGGTGATGCCAAGCGACTTGAGCTTTGCCGTGGCGTCCTTGACCGTCATGCCCACGTAGTCCTCAAGCGTTACCTCAAGATACTCGGTCTCCTTCTCGGTGTAGACCGGCTCGTAGCCGAGGTAGGGAAGGGAAACGCTCATCATGCGTGAGATGTACGGTGCCGCGACCGTGGCACCGTAATGGGCGGTGGTCGGCTCATCGACCACTATGATCATGGCAAGCTCGGGGTCATCGTAGGGGGCAAAGGCAACGCAGGAGCCGATGCGGAGGGAAAAGCCGCCGGAGGCATCGGCCTTATCCAGCTTTTCGCTCGTTCCCGTTTTGGCGGCGGTGCGGTAGCCGGGGGCATACGCATTGCGCGAGGCCCCGCTACCGGAAACCCCCTCCTCTAACATCGCCGCCACCGTCTCGGCGGCGGTGGTGGAGACGACCTGGCGCACGACGTGGGTCTCGTACTCGTACACCGTGCGCCCCTCGTCATCCGTGAGGCGCTCAATGAGATGCGGTGTTACAAGGTACCCGCCGTTGGCCACGGCGGCCACCGCCACAAGCTCCTGGAGGGGGGTGACCTTGAAGCGCTGACCGAAGGAGGAGGTGGCCAGCTCCACGGTTCCCAGGCCGCTTAGCGTGTGAAAGATCGAGCCCGCCTCGCTCGGCAGGTCGATCCCCGTCTTTTCTCGCAGTCCGAAGTCGGTGAAATACTTATAAAACCGCTCGCTCCCTATGCGGGAGACGACCTGCATCATGGCACAGTTGCAGGACTGCTGAAGGCCGTGGGCGTAGGTGAAGCCGCGTCCGTGACCGATCTTACGCCAACAGGAGATCGAGACCCCCTTGACGGGGGAATAGCTGCCACCGCAGAAGAAGCTGGCGTCTGCCGCATGGGTAACGCCAAGGTCCAGCGCCATGGCCGAGGTGATGATCTTGAAGGTCGAGCCCGGCTCGTAGAGCGTGCTGACGGGCTTATTCTGCCACATCTCAAGCAAAAGCTCGTTCTTTTTCTTTTTGTATTCCTCGCTCCCCGCCGAAAGCCCCGAGGTGTTCAGTAAGGAAAGAGAGAGGGCGTCAAGCTCGTAGGGGGAATTGAGATCGAAGGTGGGGGCGGTGGCCATGGCGAGAATGGCTCCCGTTTTTACGTTCATCACGATCCCCGTTGCGCGGTCACGGACGTCAAATTCCTCCACGATCTCGGAAAGGGTGGCCTCAAGCTCCCTTTGGAGGTAGGAGTCGAGCGTTGTGACAAGGTTAAGGCCGTTTGTCGGCTCCTTGACCGTGGTATAGCCGTAGCTTTTGTCGTTTCCGTGGGCATCCACGGCGGAGAGGTAAGCGCCGTCCACGCCCGCAAGATCGTCGTTGTAGTAGTATTCAAGGCCGAAAAGCCCCTGGTTATCGCTCCCCGTAAAGCCAAGGACGTGGGCGGCCAGAGTGCCGCCGGGGTATTG
>JAFQWT010000076.1 GCA_017407375.1 Clostridia bacterium | reverse complement strand
GGTCTCAAAAAGAACTTTGGCGACCACAAGGTGCTTACCGGCGTGGATCTCGATATCAAAAATGGGGAACAGATCGCCATTATCGGCCCCTCCGGCTGCGGCAAATCCACGTTTCTCCGTTGCCTTAACTGCATGGAGGACCCGACCGAGGGCGCCATCATCTTTGACGGCGTTGACATTGCCGACGTACGCGTGAACATCAACACCCACCGCGAAAAGATCGGCATGGTGTTCCAGCAGTTCAACCTTTTCAACAATAAAACGGTCCTTCAGAACATCACGCTGGCGCCCGTGTACGTGGGCCTTCGCAACCTGCGCCGCGTGAAGCTCAAAAACCTTGGCATTAAGGTAAAAAATCTTTTCCGCAAGGAAAAGACAGAGCTTTTGCCGATCACGACCACAAAGGACGAGATCAAAAAGGCGGCCGAGGAAAAGGCGTACGCCCTTCTCCGCCGTATCGGTCTTGAGGAAAAGGCCAACGTGTACCCCTCCACTCTCTCAGGCGGGCAGAAACAGCGCATTGCCATCGTGCGCGCCCTGGCCATGAACCCGAAGGTGATGCTGTTTGACGAGCCGACAAGCGCCCTCGACCCCGAGATGGTGGGCGAGGTGCTTGACCTCATCCGCCAGCTGGCCGAGGAGGGCATGACCATGGTGATCGTTACGCACGAGATGGGCTTTGCCCGTGAGGTGGCCGACCGCATCCTCTTTATGGCGGACGGCATCATTGCCGAGCAGGGCACGCCCGAGGAGCTGTTTGACCACCCGAAAAACCCGAGAACACAGCAATTTTTGAAGGCGGTTCTCTAAAAAAACCAAAAATATTAAAAAGGCGAGGAAAAAGCGTGAAAATGCTTGCTTTTTTCTCGCCTTTATGTTATACTTAATAACAAAAATAGTAATAAGGAGTTTCTTATGGCGATCTTTTATGAAGAACCGTCCCGCACCTTTAACGAATACCTTCTGATCCCCGGATATTCGTCAAGTCAGTGCATCCCCCAAAACGTCAGTCTGCGCACTCCCCTTGTCCGCTATCGCCGCGGCGAGGAGCCCGAGATCTCGCTGAACATCCCGATGGTCTCCTCCATCATGCAGTCGGTATCGGGCGATCAGCTGGCCATCGCGCTGGCGCGTGAGGGCGGCGTTGCCTTCATTTACGGCTCCCAGACCATTGAGGATGAGGCCGCTATGGTGGCCCGCGTCAAGGCCTACAAGGCGGGCTTTGTCCGCAGTGACTCCAACCTCCGCCCCGATCAGACCCTGGCGGACGTTTTGGCGCTGAAGGAGACAAACGGTCACTCCACGGTCGCCATCACCGAGGACGGCTCCCCCGAGGGGCGCCTTATGGGTATCGTCACCGGCCGCGATTACCGCGTGAGCCGTATGGCGCCCGAAACTCCCATCCATACCTTCATGACGCCCCTTGAAAAGCTCATCACGGCACCCGAGGGCACCACGCTGAAGGAAGCCAACGACATCATCTGGGATCACAAGCTCAACTCGCTCCCCATCATCAATGAGCGCGGCGAGCTCGTGCATTTCGTTTTCCGTAAGGACTACGATACCCACAAGCAGAACCCCCTCGAGTCTCTCGATAAGGACAAGCGCTACATCGTCGGTGCCGGTATCAACACCCGCGACTATGCCGAGCGCGTTCCCGCCCTGATCGAGGCGGGGTGCGACGTCCTCTGCATCGACTCCTCCGAGGGCTTTTCCGAATGGCAGAAGCTGACGATCGACTGGATCCGCAAGAATTACGGTGACCGCGTGAAGGTTGGCGCCGGTAACGTGGTGGATGCCGATGGCTTCCGCTACCTTGCCGACTGCGGTGCCGACTTCATCAAGGTCGGTATCGGCGGCGGCTCGATCTGCATCACCCGTGAGACCAAGGGCATCGGCCGTGGACAGGCCACCGCCCTCATTGACGTTTGCCGTGCCCGTGACGAGTACTTCAAGGAGACCGGAATCTACGTCCCCGTCTGCTCGGACGGCGGTATTGTGCATGACCACCACATGACGCTGGCCCTGGCCATGGGCGCCGACTTCTTGATGCTGGGCCGCTACTTTGCCCGCTTTGACGAGGCCCCCGGCGGAAAGGTCAACGTGAACGGTACCCTGATGAAGGAATACTGGGGCGAGGGCTCCAACCGCGCCCGCAACTGGCAGCGCTACGACCTTGGCGGCGCCACAAAGCTCTCCTTTGAGGAGGGCGTGGATTCCTACGTGCCCTACGCCGGCAAGCTCTCAGACAACGTCCAGCTGACGCTGGCCAAGATGCGCTCCACCATGTGCAACTGCGGCGCACTCACCATTGCCGAGCTGCAGGAGAAGGCCAAGCTTACGCTCGTTTCCTCGGTCAGCATCGTTGAGGGCGGCGCTCACGATGTTCAGCTGAAGACTCAGACCACCAAGCTTTAAAACTTAAAACGCCGCACAGCTCTGTGCGGCGTTTTTTGGAGGTGCGTATGAACCACAGTGCTCTTTATTCCGTATCCTTAAAGGAGAGGGGGCTCTCCGTCCTTCGCAAGGGAAAGGAATTTCTCGCACTCCCTGCCGCCTTTTCCGTGAACGGAAAGGGGTATTCCCCAAGATTGCTTGAATCCGACGGAACGCACGCCCTATTCTCTGACGGAATGTCAAGTATTCTTTTCACCTTTTACGAGGATGCCATTACCGTGGCGGCGACCCTCACGGCGCCAAGCGGAGGCCTTGCGGTGGAAAAGACCCACCTCTTTGTCGGCGGTACCATGGCCCCCTTGGGCTTTGACCGCGCCTTTACCCCCCAGCCGAGGAACAACAACACGCGCAACTGCGCCTTTTATTCCTCCCTGCCCGACATTTCGGCCAATGGCTATCACACGCCGCCCCTGCTCAATTTCTCGCTTGGCTCTCCTGCGGGCTGGGTATCGTACGGGCTTCTCGACATTCCCGACACGCGCACGTGCCGTATGGAGAAGGACGGCAGCTTTCTCATTGAGAGCTGCGGCGGGCATAAAAAGATCCCCATGGGCGAGCGCTACGAGATCCCGCGCGTGGTCATCTCCTTTCCGAAGGACGAGTACGACGGCATCACGCTCTTCCGCGATCTGCTTCAGCGCTTTGGGGTCTATACCCCCCGCCGCCCTGCGTGGAGCCGCCTTCCCTCCTGGTGGAGGTATCCCCAGTTCTGCACCTACGGCGACCAGCTGATCGAGCATCGCGTCGGTCAGCTCATTGACGACGCATGGGTGCGGGAGTTTGTCAAGCGCTGTGAGGACGATTTCGGTGTCCGGCACATGGTGATCTGCATTGACGACTCCTGGCAGCTGCCGCATTCGATCGGCCCGTGTGTTGACACGGAGCGCTTTCCCGACCTCCGCGGGCTTATTGACGATATGCACGCGCGCGGCCACCGCGTGATGCTGTGGTACACGCCGATGTTTGAAAAGATCGATAACGGCGTGGAGAGCCGCGCCAAGCGCCTCGGCGTGCTCTCGGACGATGCCATGACGAGCCGCTATTTCGATAATTTTCCGAACTGCTATGCGGTCGACTACACGGCCGACGGAGCCGAGCAATTTCTCCGTGAGACGGCAGAGATCCTCTTTGGTGACGGGGAGGGCTGCCTCAATGCCGATGCCGTGAAGCTTGACTTTTTGGCAAACCTGCGCGACCCCGCCGAGGCGAGCGGCTATGCTCACCCCGAGCGCGGCATCGGTATGCGCGAGTATTACCGCTATTACGAGCTGTTCTCCCTGGCGGCCAAGGCGGTCAAGCCCGACGCCATGCTGAACGCCACGCTGGCCGACCCCCGCTTTGAGCACCTCATTGACGTCTCCCGCCTGCATGACACGCACTCGGGGGAGGAGGAGAAGGAGCGCCGCGCCAGGGTGATGGCCCTTGCCTGCCCCGATCTCCCCATCGATACCGACGGGGCGCTGATGCTCCCCGACTGGCTCCACCGCAACCACATCACGGCGGCGGTGTGCGGTCTGCACGCCATTTACTACACCTATGCGTGCGGGGCCGCGAAAAACCTCCTCTCTCCAACCGAGAAAATGCGCCTTGGTACGCTTGCTGCCATGGCGGTGGAGCGCCCGGACGGCACCCCCGTTACGGACGGTGACGGACACTGGCGCCTCATCGGCAAGGACGGCCGCGTGATGGCGGACTCGGTCCGTGGGGAAACGGTCGTCTATTATCCCGAGGAGGTGGGCGGCACGGGCCGCATCTTCTCCTTCCTCGGTGAGCTTCTTACCCTCCCCCTGCACGGGAGAAAATTTTCCTCGCTCTCCCCGGCGCCCGAAAAGGACTTCTGCGAGGTGGACTACGCGCGCGACCGCGTGCAGGTCTATCTCCGCGCGGGTGTGGTCTACACCTTCCGCGATGAGGACGACGGCACCTCGATCGACCGCGCCTTCCGCGATATGAGGGCCGAGGGGAACGACGAGGTCATTGATTACGTGAACGGTTGATCTTACTATGAAGATGGAATTACTTTACGGACTTCTTTTGCCCCTTGTGGGCACGATCCTCGGCTCGGGCTGTGTCTTCTTCCTGCGTGGGGAAATGAACCGCACACTGGAGCGGGCACTGACGGGCTTTGCCGCCGGCGTTATGGTGGCGGCCTCGGTCTGGAGTCTTCTGATCCCGGCCATGGACCACGCCGCGCCCATGGGCACCCTGGCCTTTCTCCCTGCGGTCGTGGGACTTGCGCTTGGCTTTGCCTTTCTTATGCTGCTTGACCGCCTAATCCCGCACACGCACCTTGTGACCGGGGAGACCGAGGGGCCGCCCACACGCCTTGGTCGCTCTCCGATGCTGGTGCTTTCCGTGGCGCTCCACAACCTTCCCGAAGGGATGGCGGTGGGCGTTGTGCTGGCCGCCTTCCTTGCGGGGGATGCCACGATCGGCGGGGCGGCGGTGCTGGCCCTGGCGCTTGGCATCGCGATCCAGAACTTCCCCGAGGGGGCGATCATCTCCATGCCCCTGCGGAGCGCGGGGGTCCCTAAGGGCAAGGCCTTTTTCTGGGGCTTTCTCTCGGCGGTGATCGAGCCCATCGGCGCTGGGCTGACGCTTCTTGCTGTTTCCGTGGTACTGCCCGCCCTTCCCTACCTTTTGGCCTTTGCCGCGGGAGCGATGCTCTACGTGGTGGTGGAGGAACTGATCCCCGAGATGGCCGCCGGCGAGCATTCCCACCTTGGCACGATCTTCTTTGCCCTTGGCTTTGCCCTTATGATGGTGCTTGACGTTGCCCTTGGATGAGAAAAGAGTCTCCCGTTTCGGGAGACTCTTTTTTATCGGTTTTCGGCGATAAATAAGAAGGGGGACGTTGGGGAATTGACGATTCGCCGGCAGGAAACGCTGATCCTCTTGCGGTCAAGTGTGGAAAAGAACTCGGTCAGCATCTGTCCCTCACGCGTGCCCTCCTCGTGGCCGGGATAGACGGCGACCATCAGGATCCCGTCGGGTGCCAAAAGGCGCAGAGCGGCCTTGACGGCGGGAAGCGTGGTGTCGCACATGGTGGTCACGTGGCGGCGGCCGCTGCGCGGCAGGTAGCCAAGGTTGAACATCCCCGCCTTGATGGGCTCCCTCACGTATTTCTCAACGTTGTGGTGGGAATCGTGGATCAGGGTGTAGTTTTCGGGCGCGCCCTCGGCCACAAGGTGCGCACGGGTCGAGGTGAGGGCATCCTCCTGAATGTCAAAGGCGTACACGCGCCCGCGCTCCCCCACCGTGCGGGAGAGGAAAAGGGTATCGTTACCGTTGCCCATGGTGAAGTCCACGGCAACGTCCCCCTCACCAAGGTGCGAGAGGATAAAGTATTTCTGCATATCGAGAAGGTCTAACATATCATTTGACTCCCAAGGGCTTTCTCGGACGGACGTAGGCCGTCGAATTGGTCTTGTAGGTGACGTATCCGGGGCGCGAGGCGGGGGGCTTCTTGACGTTTTTCACGCGGGTGTAATCCACGGGGATCACGCTGTCACCCGCCTGCGAGTAGTAGGCGGCGATCTCGGCGGCCTCGGTATAATCCTCCGCCGGGGGCTCCTCGCCTCCCGCCACAAGGATCACGTGGGAGCCGCCGTAGCCCTTGGCGTGAAACCAGAGGTCATCCTTGGCGGCAATACGGAAGGTGAGCATATCGTTTTGGAGGTTGTTACGCCCGACCAAAAGGCGGTAGCCGTTGGCCGTTTGCAGCTCCAAGGGCCGCGCCTTGGGGGCTTTTTTGTTTTTGGGGTCCTTAAGGCGCGAGAGGTACCCTGCCGAGGCCAGCTCGGCACGGAGCTCTATAAAGTCCTGCTCGCTCTCCGCGCGGTCAAGAAAGCCGCGCACGCCGCCAAGGTAGAGAAGCTCCTCCTCTCCCGCGGCGATGAGCTCGGTCAGCTTTTCTTTCGCGCGGCGAGACTTGGTGTAGAGCTTGTACATCCGCTGGGCATTGGCCGCAGGCGAGAGACGCCCATCGAGGGGGACTGTGACCTCGGCGGGCGGGTCCACACGGTAATCCAGGGCGCGGAGCGAGGTCATCCCGCGCGAGATGCGGTAAATGTTTTCGGTAATAAGGTCGCCCGAGCGCTTGTATTCCTCGCCCTGCTCGCAGGCGGCCAGCTCCTCCCGCTGGGCCTCCAGCTTACGGACCAGCTGGCTCTCACGGCGCGAGAGAAAGCGCGTAAGGTCCAGCGAGCGCTGGCGGAGACGCTCGGCGCGGTCACGCTCACCGAAATAGGCATCAAGAAGCTCACCGAAGGAGGGCATCTCCCGGGTGGTAAGGCCGTTGCCGCCCAGCGCGGCATAGGAATACTCAAGGGGCACGCCCCCCCCGTCCGAGACGAGCGTGGGGATAAAGCGGCACGCGCGCACGTCGGAAAACCAGGCCTCATGGGCGGCATAAAGTGCCTCCGCCGTAAGCGAGGCGAGGGGCGCCTCCGCTGCAGCACCCGCGCGGCGGGCGATCTCACGGGCGGTGACGGCCGCAATGCCGAGATAGGTGTCCGAAAGGAAGCGGGCGGCGGGCCGCTCCTTGGGATAAGCGGCAAAGGCCGCAAGGAAGGCGGCGCGGTCGGAGGTCAGGGGGTCCAGCTTTTCCTGCACGGGGGGCTTCACGTAATGCATCCCCGGCAGGACCTGGCGGACACGGCTGGCCGAAAAATCCACAAGGCGGAAGGCCGAAATGATACGCTCCTCCCCATCCAGGAGGATAAGGTTGCTGTACTTCCCCATCATCTCGGCAACGAGGGTGCGCGTAACACCAAAGCCAAGCTCATCCCGCGCAGAAAAAGAAAAGCGCGCGGCGCGCTCAAAGTCGATCTGTGTGACCTCAACGAGCTTTGCCCCCACAAGATGCTTGCGGAGCAGCATGCAGTACATCGAGGGGGTGGGGAGATTCTCCCGCTCGATGCGGGAGTAGGAAAAATGCGGGACGTTGGTCCCCACCACAAACACGAGGCGGCGCGTAACGCCGCCCGCGTGCAGATGGAGGACAAACTCGTCCCGTGAGGGCTGCGAGATCTTCTCGACCTTGGCACCGCCACAAAGCGTTTCCGATATCTCATGCACGATCGCACGCAGCATACCCGCGTCAAAGGCCATATCCCGCCCCTCCTTTTGTAAAGTTTTGTTTTCTTATTTCAAAAAACCGCCGACGATCTGCGCCTCGGCCTCCTCCGCGGTGAGCCCCAGCGTCATCAGCTTGATGAGCTGCTCCCCCGCGATCTTGCCGATGGCCGCCTCATGAATGAGGGCGGCATCGATGTGGTTGGCCGTCAGCTCGGGGATCGCGGTCACGTGGCCCCGATCCATCAGGATGGCGTCGCACTCGGTGTGCCCCTTGCAGGCGGCATTGCCGATGATGCGGGAGCGGAAGAGCTGCGTGGACTCATCCTTGGCGACCGAGCGCGACACAAGGTCGGCCGAGGAGTTTTCCCCCTCAAGGACAACGGTGAAGTCGGTCTCGGCGTATTGCGTGCCGTGCGTCATGATCTTTTCACGGACAAGCAGCGTAGCGCCCGCGCGGAGGGTGGCCTCGGTGGTCCTGGCGGTGGAGTCGATGCCCTTGATCTGGGTGGTCTCCATCTCCAGGGTGGCGTCCTCATCAAG
>JAFQWT010000075.1 GCA_017407375.1 Clostridia bacterium | reverse complement strand
GCCGTTTTGAGTGATGTACTTTTCCATAATCATATTCCTTTCGTGTTACAAAATTCCTTGTAAACACAAGCATTTTCGGCACTTTGGGAATATGTTTCGACAACCTCGGCACTGTGCCGCAATATTAGGTCTGTTATGAACACTCGTACCAAACAAAAAAGCAACCTTCGGGTTGCTTTTTTGTTTTTTCTACGGTGCGGCGTGGCGGGACTTGAAGTGGAGCGGTACAGAGCGGACTTCCGGGGGACGTCCGCGACCGCGACTGACCGAGCCGCGGAGAAAAGCCGAAATCCACTCGGCTTTTCTGTGGCCGTGGTGCTTGTCTTTGGCCTCGCCTCGAGTAAGCGCTACTGAGATACCACAAAATAAGGACCTGCCGGAGCAGGTCCTTATTTTGTGCAAAGATTCCCTTTCCTCTTGCTTTTTTCGGACGGGTGCTTTATAATAAAGGATGCAAAGGATCATTATACTTGGCTCATGGCCAAAGAACAAGGAGAAAGAGTATGAAGAACGACCGCATTAAGCTCGGTATCGTGGGGCTCGGCCGTGCCGGCAACGGCATGCACGTGAAGGCCCTTTTGGAGGAAAAGAGCGATCTTTACGAGATCGTGGCGGTGTGCGACCCGATCGCCGAGCGCTGCGAGAAGGTCAAGGAAAAGACGGGCTGCCGCACCTACGCGACGATCGAGGAGCTGCTCCGCGATGACGAGGTGGAGCTTGTGGACATTGCCACCCGCTCGAACGACCATTACCGCCACGCCGTCCTCGCGCTGGAGGCGGGCAAGCACGTGTTCTGCGAGAAGCCCATCACGCTGAACGTTGACGAGGTCAAGGACCTCTTTGCCCGTGCCGAAAAGCCCGGCTCCGGGCGCTTCTTCCCCCAGCAGAACCGCCGCTTTGAGGGCGTGTTCCAGAACCTTGCCGCGGTGATCGCCTCGGGCAAGCTTGGCAACGTGTTTGAGATCTCGCTCTCGCAGAGGAGCTACCAGCGCCGTGACGACTGGCAGACCATCTCCGAGTTTGGCGGCGGCCAGCTCTTCAACTGGGGCCCGCACATCGTGGACCATGCCCTCCGTCTGCTTGGCGCGCCCGTGGCACAGCAGTACAGCCACTGCGTGCAGGCCGCGGCGGGTGGCGACTGCGAGGACCACTTCACCGCTCACCTCATCGGCGAGAACGGCCGCAAGGTGAACGTGTGCATCAGCGGTGCCTCCGCCCTGTACGACGGCCGCCGCTACATGGCCTTTGGCTCGCGCGGGTCGTTCGAGTCCTGCGGCATGAAGGTCAAGCTGAAGTACATCGACCCCGAGCAGGTCCTGCCGCCCGTGGTCTCTGACCCCGGCACCCCCGGTGACAGCTTTGGTGCTTCGGGCACCTTCGGGGCGGCGGTGGACGTCAAGTGGGTCACCGAGGAATACGACGTGAAGGACGACATTCTCTGCTTCTGGGATGCCATGTACGCCTCGCTCCGCGAGGGCAAGGAGTACCCCATCAAGAGTGCCGAGGTCGTCTCGCTTATTGAAACGCTCTGCCGCATCAAGAACGAGACCCCCATCTGCCACTTCAACGGCTGAGGCGGAGGTGCTATGCAGACGCTCCGTGTAGCCATTGTGGGCTTTGGCGGTATCGCACGGTCTCACTACACGGCCTACCACCGCCTGGTGAGCGAGGGCTATCCCGTCCGTGTGGTCGCGATCTGTGACCGCCACCCTGACCGCGTGTTCTCGCACGTGACGACCAACCTACGCGACGAGAACACTCCCCTTGACCCCACAACGCACCTTTATTCCTCGATCGACGAGCTGCTCTCCCGCGAGACGTTTGACATTGCCGACGTTTGCCTGCCGACGCTGGCACACAAGGACGCCGTCCTTCAGCTGCTCCGCGCGGGCAAGCACGTGCTTTGCGAAAAGCCGCTGGCCCTCACGTCCGAGGAGAGTGAGGCCATGGTCGCCGCCGCCCACGAGGCCGACCGCCTTCTGATGGTGGCGCACCTCACGCGCTTTGATCCGCATTACCTCTTTTTGCGTGATGCCGTCCGTGACGGGCGCTTTGGCAAGCTCCTCCACCTCTCGCTTGAGCGCCTCAGCGAGTACCCGACCTGGTCGCCGATCTTCCATACCCTCGAAAAGAACGGCGGCTGCATCCTCGATATGCAGATCCACGACATTGACGTGGCCTGCATGGTCCTCGGCGCGCCGAAGGCGGCCAGCACGATCCGCTGTGACGACCTCCCCTATCACCAGCTGGTCAGCACCCGCCTCTTTTACGAGGCGGCCACGGTGACCATTGAGGAGGCGTGGGACAACACGCGCACGCTTCCCTTCTTTGCGGGCTTTTGCGCCCGCTTTGAGCGTGCCTCGGTCCGCTCGGACGGGAAAACGCTGACCGTGTATCCCAAGGAGGGAGAAAAGAGCGTCATCGAGACCCCGCAGGTCTCGGGCTTTTACGAGGAGATCCGCGCCCTTTGCGAGGCGGTCCGCGGCCATACCGAGGCGGGCTTCCTCCCGCCGGAGCAGGCGCTCCTTGACATCAGGATCGTGGAGGCCACCGCCAAAAGCGCGGCCCTGGGCGGCGCCACCGTCACCCTGTAAGCAAAAGAAAAGAGCCACCTTGGCGCACCTGCCGTATGGCAGGTGCGTTTCTCTTATGAGTCCGTGTGGATTTCGAGCCACACGGACTTTCTCCGTTTATACGGCTAATTTTGAAGCTGAGGGATCTTGTTTGCTTCCCGTATTGGTGGGCAAATCAATGATACCGACAGCGTTGTGGTAAATTTCGATCCTTTGCGCTCTGTGTCCGCGGCTCTTATATATTGACAGCGCCCTCGCTCCATTTCAGAACGAGGGCTGCTCTTGTCTAACATTCAAAATATGCTATTCGTTGTTTTTTGCTGCTTGTGAGATCGTTTATCCAAGGGCTACCATACTGAAAACGAGCGCAAACAACGCAACGGTTTCACAAAGACCGACGACCGTTATGTACTGTGAAAAGCCCTTTCCTGTTTCAGCCAAAGCATCGGCACCGGCAGCACCGGCTTTTCCCTGAAAGTACGCGGAAACTGCCATAACGATACCCGACACAATTCCAAGGCCGAATAAAAAGGTGGGATCGGCAGAGGAACCCTTCATCTGTTGCATCAAAAGGAAGCCGTAAATAGTCTGTGTCAGAGGCGCACCTGCGAAAACAGTAAGAATAAAGGGCGCTGCCTTGTTGCTCATATAGCACTTTTTCCAAGCCCCGATCGAGGCCTGACCTGCAATGCCGATACCGATTGCCGAGCCGATGGCGGCAATGCCCATTGCCAATGCTGTTGCTAATACTCCTAAATTCATGATGATTCTCCTTTTAATCAATTTATTCTTTAAACGGTTTAAATTTATGACCACTCCACGACATGTCCAAATGCGAGGAGAACTCCAAGGTGTTAAGTCTGATTCCGTGAACGATAACGGAAAGAATGTTTAAGATCATATTCAGTCCGTGTCCAAAAACCAGAAGAACGATAGCAAATATCATAAACATGAAATTGCCAAGTAAAGGGCTTACCAACTCATTAACGGTAGCAGATATTGCAG
>JAFQWT010000074.1 GCA_017407375.1 Clostridia bacterium | reverse complement strand
GGACCAAGCTCTAATTCAAAGCAAAAATACAGATTCGAGCTATCGTTTGAATTTTTGATTCTGATATCGTTTTTCAGCTTTTGGCATCCTTCCGAAAAACGATAAATATGATCTGCAGAATCCACGTCATATTTTCTAAACAGTTCAGCCCTTAACAACTCTTCAAAAGTCGCTAAGTATATGAACAATGTATCTCTCAAGTTTTTATCATACCTAATTATGCTGCTAACATCCGAATAACTTACCGGCTTCCCGTCAAGTTCAAAAAGAATATCTGATACTTGTTTGTATAGATACTCTCCTTTTAACGCTTTATATTTTTCAAATTCAGCTGATTCTTTTTCTGTTTGCACTATATTTTCTAACATGATTTTCTCCATAGTATTGATACAAATATTTTACCACAAATTTGTGAATGTTTCAATACAATTCGCAAGAGTGATGAATTTTTAATTAGTGCTTGACAAATACGTTTTTCTAAGTTACAATACCACAACTGCAGAAGAAGGATAAAGGTATTCTCCGCTCTGCCTGACCACATAGTTATCATTTCTTTTCAAGAGATTGACCACATGTAGCGGTTAGTATGTTTCCTCTCTACTCTCCATACGTTTTTTCTCCAACGATGAAGCAATTTTCGTGTGCTTCTACCACCCCCGAAACTGATGACCACATGACTATCATTCGGTACTTGGATTTGACCACATCTTTGACCATAAACAGAACCGGAGTACACGGAGACAAGATGTCACGAGAGTATGAAAAAGCCGTTTTTGCGTAGCGGAAAGGGCTAGAAAAAGCAAAAACGGCTAGAAAAAGATATTCGGGTCGGTTGGGGTAAAGTAGGCCTTGTGTGAGACAATGGAGCAAAGGAGGGGGAAGGTACGAGTGCTGGGGTAACATTCGTTGCGGCCATTCGTTCTCGGTAAAAAGGGGATAATGAGCTCTGATGAGATCGTGTTTTCCGGGAGGCGTGGTCGGGCGCGGGGCTTATCGCGGTGGCGGTTTGCGGGGAGTGGCGGCTGATGCGGGGGGTGCTGCCGCGGTGGCGGTTTGTGGGGCGCGGCGGCTGATGCGGGGGCGCTACCGAGGTGGTGGTTTTGGAGGCCAAGGGAGGCGGAGGGCGCCTTGTCCTTGGCCTCTTTTCTCATATTTTGATGCCCAGCCGCAGTAGCCGAGAGCGGATGGCGCCCTCGGTCCGTTCGTGAAGGATGCTCAGCTCCTTTATGGACCTGCCTGCCTTATATTCGGCAGTAATGGCCTCGTCCTCCTCCGGGGACCAACGACTGCCGTTGTTGGGATAGTGGGACTCCAGGCGCTCCTGCGCCTTCAGCCGCCCCTCAAAATAGAGGGACATTTCCCACAGCCGCCGTCGGAGGTCTCGGCTCAGGCCTTCGATGACCTCCCCCGTTGTTGCATCGATCCCTTCAACAAGGCCCTGCAAAATATCGACATAACCGATCAGCTTTTCCTTCAACGGGTTGGTCTTTTCTTTCATTGGTTCCATAGCAGAGTCCTTTCCAAGCAAAATTTCATAATGCCGCCCTGCCTTATGGCGGAGCGGCGGGAGCGGGGGACGAAAAACGGGAGTGGGGGCGGAAACAGAGGTGGGAGCGGAAACGGGCGGGGGGAAAACGGGCGGGGGGCGGGATCGCCGCCCGTCTTGGCGCTGCCTTACTTGATATTATAGCACACCGCGCAGCATCGGGCAAGGGGGGGCGGGGCACGGGTGCGAAAACGGAGACGGGCGCGGCATCAGGCAAGGGGGGAACGGGGCACGGTTGCGAAAACGGAGACGGGCACGGCATCAGGCAAGGGGGGACGGGGCACGGGTGCGAAAACGGAGACGGGCGCGGCATCGGACAAGGAGTTGGGGCGCGGCGGTGCTGCTCCCCGCGGGGCGTGCATACGCCGCCCTTCCCCCGAATATAGTGGAAGTGAATACGCTTGAGGAGGGAGAACAATGAAGGAAAAGGTTGGGCTTTGGCAGCTGATGGGCTTTGCGGTATCCTCACTTTTGGGGACGGTATTGCATTTCCTTTACGAGTGGCTGGGAGAGGCCACGTGGATCGCGCCGTTTTCGGGGGTGAACGAATCGACCTGGGAGCACATGAAGCTGCTCTTTTGGCCGATGCTGCTTTTTGCCTTTGTGCAAAGCTTTTTCTTCCGTGAGCGCGAGGATTTCTTTTGTGTGAAGCTACGGGGCACGCTCCTTGGGATCGGGTCGATCCCCCTTCTCTTCTATACCTACAACGGGGTGGTCGGCAGGTCGCCCGACTGGATCAACATTGCCATCTTCTTTATTTCCGCGGCGGTGGCGTACCTTTATGAGGCGCGCCTCCTTCGGCGGGAGAGCGGGCGCTGCCGCTCACCGAGGGCAGCGGTGGCGGTCCTTTTGGCGGTGGCCCTCCTTTTTGTGATCTTTACCTTTCTGACGCCCGAGATCGGGCTGTTCCGCGATCCCCTTACGGGAACGTACGGGATATGAAAAAGCAGGGGAAAATTCCCCTGCTTTTTCTTTTGGGATTTATTTGCCGTAGTTCATGTTGTAGAAGATGGCCCTACCAACGGTCTGAATTCCCATACCGGGGATCTCGGCCTTGATATCCATCGTGATGTATTGGTGCGTGGTATTTACGGTGTCCGTCAGCTGGCTGACGTCGATGATACCGCCCGCCTGGTACGCGGGGTATTTCACCTCGCTGTCGTTGGAAGCAAAGGTGGAGATATCATTGACGAGGAGCGAGATGAAGTTGTACTCGCCCTTTTCATTCAGGATATGCGAGCGCTGCGTTTCGTTCATCATCGCATCCGAGAGGTTGTAGGCGATCACATTGGGAATGGGAGTCCCCAGCATCATATAGTACTTGAAGTATTCGGTGTTACCGTCGCTGAGGTTCTCCGAGGCATTGATGCTGCCGGCAAACGTGACGCGGGTGGTCTCATTCTCCAGAATGCCCGCCTTATGGCAGCGCCCGGGGCTGATCTCAACGGCGCAGGCACCGCTCTTGCCGAAGGTCATGTTCTCGATAATGAGATGGCTGGAGTCGATCTGGAGGCCGCTGGCATAGCAGTTGTACGCGGAGAGGTTTGAGATCTTGGAGTCACCCACCGCCTTGGAAATGTATATGCCGATCCTATAGCCCGAGGCCTTGATGTTGTCGCACGTGACGTAATAATCCGTGGTGCTGTCGATAAGAGCACCCACGCTGATACCCGTGGTAAAGCAACCGAAGACGTCCGCATCTTCTTTATCACCCGTAAAGTCGATCGGGCAGTTGCCGACCACCTCAATGTTATAGAACCTTACGGTATGGGCGGCGCAGGGCTCGGTGGATTCCTCAGGATCCCCCCAAGGAATGGCCGAGAACATCTCACCGATGTAGGGCACCGGCGACTCCGGTTTGTACACGGCTTCGTAGGCAGCTTGCTCGACCCTGGTATAAACGCGGAGCTGGGAGGCGTCGATCTTGTGGCCGTTACCGTTGATCCACACGCTCTTGTTGATGGCCTGGATGCGGTTGCTGGTGGTGCCGTACTCCTCCTTGCTACCACGGAGGATCTCCCTGACGATGGCGGCAGCGACGAGCTTTTTGCCCTCCTCCTCGCTCTCTGCGCCCTCAGCAAGGTGGGCGTACTTGGCATCGAGATCGTAAAGGGCCGAGGGGGGCACCATATCGTAGCCGTACGGATAGGAGGTCTCATACTGCGGCACAGGCTTTTCGAGAACGACCATATTGACGATCTGTCCGTCATAGTCCTTGGAGCTGATCCTCTGCTGGAGCTCGACAAAGTTATAAACGTTGTAGCCCGTGTTGATATCGAAGGTGTAGGCGGTGGTGGCCTCTACGTGGCTACCCGAGCGCGAGGTGACGATGACGGTGACCTTACCGGTCGTTTTGAAGGTGATGGCCCCATTCTCGTACACGGCGACCTCATCACCCATCTTACCGTTGGCATCCAGGAAGTTGACGGTGTAATCGGTGCAGTAGGCAAGCTGCGACTCTCCGCGCACAACGGGAACGAACGGGAGCGACTCCGCGGCGCCCGTATCGGGATCCACCATGGAGAAGGCATAGTTGATGTTGGTCCTCTCGAGGAACACCGCGGGAAGATCGATGGCATCGGGCGGGACGATAACGTCGATCGCCACGGTTGCGGTCTCGGCGGTGCCGGGGATCGTGGCGGTGACGGTGGCACGGCCGTGGCCCTTTGCCACAAAGGTGCAGGTGTTGCCGCTCTGGACGAGCTGCAGATACTGGGCGCCCTCGGTGATGCTGTAAACGATCGCCTTATCGGTCACGGTGTCAAAGTTGGCGTTATAGACGTAGCCGCTGAGCACGGGGGCGGTCAGGCCCTTTGTGTCCACCTTAAGCGTGGAGTGGGACAGTGAGAGGAAGTAACGGCTGGCGTTGATCTCCTCCTGCGTGGCCCCGACGGTGAAGGACAGCTCATTCGACGTGACGCCGCCGGCCACAGCCACGACCTTGATCACCGTACCCGTGGGAGCCGAGGCGCTGACCGAGAGAACGTTGTTCTTGGACACGGAGGCATACTCGGTGGCCTCGTTGTTCACGGTGACCTGCCAAAGGACCGGCACCTGGGAGGCGTTGCCGGGGGTGAAGGAGACGTCAAGCTCGGCCGTGGTGCCCTTGACGATATCGGTGGAGGGGGCGCTGATCGTAACGCCAGTGACCGGCACACCCACGGTGACGGTAAGCGGCGCGCTCTTCACCTCGCCGTACTCGGCGTGGAAGGTGACGGT
>JAFQWT010000073.1 GCA_017407375.1 Clostridia bacterium | reverse complement strand
CTTGGCTTCCTGCACGGCGATGTGCTCCTTACGGGTGTCAACGACGAAGATGGCCGAGGGGAGGGTATCCATTTCCTTGATACCGCCGTAGTTCTTCTCGAGATCCTCGATCTCCTTCATCTTCTGCGCGGCTTCCTTCTTGGGGAGCAGGTTGAACGTGCCGTCCTCCTGCATCTTCTCCAGCTCCTTCAGGCGGTTGATGCTCTTGCGGATGGTCTTGAAGTTGGTCAGCATACCGCCGGGCCAACGGACGTTCACGTAGTACATGCCGCACTTCTTGGCGTCCTCCTTGATGCTGTCGGCCGCCTGCTTCTTGGTGCCGACAAAGAGGATGGTGCCGCCCTCCTCGGCGATCTGCTTGACGAAGGCATAGGCCTCCTCAAACTTTCTGACCGTCTTCTGAAGGTCGATGATGTGGATCCCGTTTCTCATGGTGAAGATGTACTCCGCCATCTTGGGGTTCCACTTTTTGGTGGGGTGACCGAAATGGACACCGGCTTCAAGCAACTGCTTGATCGAGATTACGAACATTTTCATGTCCTCCTTCTGGTTTTTCCGCCACAGGATGGCCTTTGCGCCAAGACTCTTGCGAGCACCAACGACGCGCACGTCCTGTGTGAGAATTTTTTGTACTCGCAAAGCGAGCTGTATGATAGGATACCACATTTTTCCCTCGCGCGCAAGAGGAAAACGGAAGTTCACAAAAATTTTACATTTCCGTCGGGAGTGGCGCTTAAAAAGGAAGGGGCAAGAGAGCGCGGAGGGGCGTGCGTATGCGGAGGCGGCAACCACCGCAACAAAAAGATCCATAGGAAAGCGGGCGCAAGGGCTCCTTTGCCCGAAGAGAGAAAAAAGACGCCGATGGCGAGCTTGCCATCGGCGCTTTTTTACGGCGATAAGGCGCGGCGGCGGGCGGCCTTACAGCTTTCCCTTGCGGCGGCGGAGGCCGCCGTGGTCGGGGGGTGGAAGGACGATGCCGTCCACAAGGATGATATCCTCCCCGATCTTTTGGATCTTATCCCACGGCACCACCAGCTCCTCGCCCTTTTTGACGCCAAGGAGGCCTCCCTCGGCGCAGACGACGATGGCGGTGATGCGCCCGTCACAAACGTCAAACTCGATCTCCGAGACGAAGCCGAGGCGGCGACCGTCACAGACGTTGATGACCTCCTTATCACGAAAATCCTCGCTGTTGCATGCGGGCATAGCGTTATCCTCCTTACATCGTAATGCTTTCAAAGAAAAGGCGGGAGAGAGTGCGGTAGATGGGAAGCGCCTCCGCGGGGGGCAGGGGGTTTTCCCCCTTACCGCACTCCAGCGTGAACGAGGGGATGCCCAGCACGCCGCCTGCCCAGTCGGTTAGGCCGCCGTAGGCCGCGGCACCCTCGGGAAAGGAAAGACGGTAGCCCGAGAGGAGGGCCATACGCCGCGCCGTGGGGTGGGCGCCCTCCCCCGCGCAGTAGATCTCCTCGCCCTGCGTGTGGAGCGTGAGCAATAGCCGCGGGCGTGTGGCGCGGACAAAGCCCGCGAGGGCCGCCGTCTCGGGCTCGGACTCGGGAAATGCGCCGCTGTACCGCGTAGGGGCGCCGCCCGTGATACCGAGCGAGGCCTCCACCGCCCGATACTCGGCAAAGCCCGCATTGTAATTGTGGTTGAGGTCCACGCCCCGCGCGTTGGCCTGCCAATGCGAAAAGTCGCCCCCCGCCATACGCGCACGCCGCTCACGGAGGGGGTCGCCCTCCCCTTCCCCGAGGTGGATGGCCACGCCGTCAGGATTCAGCATGGGCACAAGGCAGAGCGTGCGGCGCGAAAGGAGGAAAGAAAGGTCAAGGCCGTACGGGCGTTCCCCTGCAGCGTGGGCCGAGAGCAGCTCCTCCGCAAAGTACAAAAGGAGCCGCGAGGTGAGCCACTCGGTGGCGTGGTGCGTGCCGACGTAAAGGCATTTTTGGCGACCGCGGCCGAGAAGGAGCAAGGGGATGGGCCGACCGAGGATCGAGGTGCCGAGCACGCGGGGGCTGAGGGCGGGGTACGCGCGGCCAAGGCGCTCCACCTCCGCATAGAGGAGGCGGGGGCTAAGGGGGGCGGTGTCACGGCTGTGGTGCATGGTAGCGCTCCTTTCGGAGAATTCCTTTTCATTATATGCACGCACGGGCGGGAAATGACCGAGGGGCGCAAGCTTCCCCGCGGCAAAGCATTGACAAGCGGCTGTTTTTTGGTATAATACAATATATAGAAATCTCACACTCACGGAGCTGTTATGAAAAAAATACCCGTTTGGTTCCGCTTTTTGGTCGCGGTGATGGCGATCGAGCTGTTGCGCTCTCCCCTTTCCTCCCTTGCGTATTACCTCGACCTTATCCAGTCGCCCTTGGCCTATCCCGTGTACACGCTCTCCCGTCTTGTGGGGCTGGCGCTTTTGTTTGCGACGGTGGGTGTCGCCTTTGCCATGGCCAAAAGGGGGCTCGCCGCGGCGCTTGTGCCAATTGCCGCAACGCTGGCCGCCTTTACGGTCGGGGGGCTACTTTCCCTCCTTTGGCAGGCGCTGTTCCTCCGTCTGGCGGTGACCCCCGCCGAGCTTGGCGCCCTGCTTGGCGCGGCCTTTGACTCGGTGATCCTGCCGATGCTGCTGGGCTTTTTCCTTCCCTACGCGATCTTCCTTTCTAAGGACAGAGAGGCCGTGGCCAAGGGCTTTCACGACTTCTCCTCCCCGCCCGTGCGCGCCGCGCTGACGGCGGCCATTGGGATCGGCCTTTATCAGCTGGTGGGAAAGATCATCACTGCAGTCAATTTTGTGAACAGCTACGTGTTCCTGCGCCCCGTGGAGATCGTCTCGATGACGGTGGACCTCCTCCTTGTGCCTGCCGCCGCCTTTTGGGGGTATTACCTTGTGCTCCTTGCGCGCCGACTCTGCCTGCGCGCCGAGCGCGCCTACCGCGAGGTCATGGAAAGTGAGCGGGACAAAAAAGCATAAGAAAAAACGGTGTTTCCTCGGAAACACCGTTTTTTTAACCGTAGTGCCGCCGCACCGTAAGGAGGGGCTCCTCATCCTCCGAGAGCGGGCGGAGGAAAAGCCCCGAAAGCGTGGGGAACTCTCCCTCGGCAAGGCGGGAGGGCGAGGCCAGGAGTTCTTCCTTTTCCCGCCGCGTTAAGCGCTTGATGGCGGCCTCCGCCCGCAGGGCGGCGGAGATGCCGTCACACTCCCAGGCAAGGACGAGGCGGCGGACACCCTTGGCGCGCGTGTAGGCCGCGGCGGCGGGCGTTTTTTCAAAGTGGTCCCGCATGCGGCGGAAAAGCTCGCGCGCCGTACCCGTATAGAGCGAGCCGTCCCCGCACTCGAGGATATAGACGTACGCCATCACGCCTTCCCCAGAGCGGCGAGGATCTCCTCCCGCGTGGCGGGGAGACTCCCCTGGCACAGCTCGTCCCTACCGCCGCCGCGACCGCCGAGCGCCGCGTGGAGCGAGGCCGACAGAGCGCGCGCGCCGCCACGGCGCGAGGCCAGCGCATAGCGGTGCCCCTCCTCGGCGGGGGAGGCGACAAGCACGATCCCCCCGGTCATGGCGGCGGCCTGCTCGGCATACGTGCGGAGACCGACGGCATCGAGGTCGGGGTAAAAGAGGCAAAGGTCACCGCCCCCTTGGGTGGCGGCGGCAAGGCGCTCCTCACGGAGAGCGGTGCGGAGGGCGGCCACGGTACGGCGCTCCTCCGAGAGAGCGGCGGCGAGGCGCTCGACCCCTGCGGCGATCTCCCCCTCGGGCACCGAGAGCGAGACCGAAACGGCGTGAACGGCCGAAAGGCGGCGGCGGTAATCGAGAAGGGCATCGGGCCCCACGGCGATGGAAAGGCGCATGCCGCCCTTATAATGCATAGAGGAAACGATCTTGATAAGCCCCACCTCCCCCGTCCGAGCGACGTGGGGGGCGCAGCAGGCGCAAAGGTCGACCCCCTCGATTTTTACCAGGCGCACGCCCTCGGTAAGGTCGAGCTTGGCGCGGTAGGAAAGGGTCGGAAGCTCTGCGGGGGTGGGATAAAGGACCGTGACCGCGCGGTTTTCAAAGACGGCACGGTTGGCGGCCTCCTCCGCGGCGGCAAGCTCTGCCTCCGTGAGGGGGACGTCCACGTCCAGCGTGACCTCGGTCTCCCCGAGGTGGAAGCCGACGTTCGTGGCACCGTACATCGTGTGGAGCACGCCCGAGAGGATATGCTCCCCCGTGTGGACCTGCATATGGCGGCGGCGGCGCGCCCCGTCCACGTGGCCCTCCACCGTCCCGCCGACGGGAAGCGGCCCGTCCGTCCGATGGGTGACGGTGCCGCCGTCAATGCTTACATCCAGGACACGGACGCCGCCAAGCGTTCCTCGGTCGGCGCCTTGGCCCCCCTCCGCGGGAAAAAAGGCCGTGCGGTCAAGGACCACGCGGAAGCCGCCCTCGCACGCGGTGCAGGAGAGGACCGTGGCAGTGAAGGAAAGAAGGCACTGCTCGTTTTCGTATAGTTTTGTTGTCGTTTCCATAGTTATCTCGGGGGCGTACCCCTGTCCTCCAAAAAAGAAGAAAGAGAAAACACGGCGGCATAAGCCGCCATGCCCTCTCTTTTATACGGGTTTTATTTTGCCTCGGTCACGCTGTTGACAAGCCCGACGATCCCCTGGAGGTCGCTGGGAATGATGACCTTGGTGGCCTGCCCGTCGGCAACCGTACCGAGGGCCTCAAGCTTTTTCAATGTCAGAAATTCCTCCGACGGTGCCGCCTCATTGATGACGCGAATGGCGTACGCCTCAGCATCGTTGATCTTACGAAGAGCCTCTGCCTCACCCTCGGCGCGGCGGATGCGCGCCTCACGCTCGGCCTCGGCGTGCAGGATCGCGGCCTGCTTTTCGGCCTCGGCAGCGAGGATCTGGCTTTCCTTCTTACCCTCAGCAACCAAGACGGCGCTGGCCTTTTCACCCTCGGCACGGAGGATCGCCTCACGGCGCTCACGCTCGGCCTTCATCTGCTTTTCCATGGCGTCCTGGATCTCGGCGGGGGGCTTGATGTTCTTCAGCTCCACGCGGTTGATCTTGATGCCCCAGGGATCGGTGGCCTCGTCAAGGATCGAGCGCACCTTGGCGTTGATGGTATCGCGCGAGGTGAGGGTGTGGTCAAGCTCCAGATCACCGATGATGTTACGCAGAGTGGTGGCGGTCAGATTTTCGATCGCCTTCAAGGGCTGCTCCACACCGTAAGCAAAGAGCTTAGGATCCGTGATCTGGAAGAAAACGACGGTATCGATCTGCATGGTGACGTTATCCTTGGTGATCACGGGCTGCGGATCAAAGTCGGCAACCTGCTCCTTCATTGACACCTGCTTAGCGACGCGGTCAATGACGGGAATAAGGACGTGAAGCCCCGTATCCCACGTGGCGCGGTAAGCGCCAAGGCGCTCAATGACATAGGTCTTGGCCTGCGGTACGATCTTGATGTTGATGACAACGATAATGAGCACCACAAGAAGAAGGATACCAACTGCAATTAAAAAACCCATCGTATTACTCTCCTTTTTTCTTTACAAGGGCCTTGTTGCCCTCAATTTTATCGAAAATTACGTATTCGCCCATCTCGATCACGCTGCCGTCCTCCGAGCGCGCCGTCCACACAATGCCGCAAAGGCGAACAGCACCCGTGGCAGCAAGGTTATCGATCCTTTCGGTCACCACGGCGACCTGCCCGATGAGGCGGTCAAGGTTAGTGTCACGGCTTTTTTCAAAGCGAAGGAGCCGCTTAACAAGGGGGCGGGTCGCAAACAGAAGCACCGACGAAAGAGCGACAAAGATCACGAACTGCCAAGCGACGGGCAGGGTGGGAACAATGGCCGTGACCACACCCGAAAGCAGTGCCGCGGCGCCGAACCAAATGCACACAAGGTCTGCCGTCATCACCTCCACAACGATGAAAATCACGGCAAGGACGAACCAAAACCACATCCAGAACATAAAAACCTCCGCAAGCTTACTGCTTACATTATACAACATAACGGCGCCGATGGCAACAAAAAACGCAAATCTTTTTATAGCCCCAGCATCGCCGTGGCGAGGGTGAAATAGACGACGAGGGAAACGGCGTCCACGAGCGTGGTGATGAAGGGGCTGGCCATCACGGCGGGGTCAAGGCCGAGGCGGCCCGCAAGGATCGGGAGCGAGCAGCCGATGAGCTTGGCGGCCACGACGGTGAGAAGGAGCGTAACACTGACGACGAGCGCCACCAGCGGTGTGATGGCTGGATTTTGCATAAGAAGGCCGTCGATCAGCAATATCTTGCCGAAGTTGACAACGGCGAGCGCTACGCCGCAAAGGAGCGAAACGCGCAGCTCCTTCCAAAGCACCGAAAGGATGCGGCGGTAGGGGATCTCCCCAAGGGAGAGGCCGCGGATGACGGTGACCGAGGCCTGGCTGCCCGAGTTACCGCCCGTGCCCATGAGCATGGGAATGAACGAGGTAAGCACCACCGAGGCGGCCAGGGCGGCCTCAAACGAGGTGATGATGAGCCCTGTAAAGGTGGCACTGAGCATCAGAAGCAGGAGCCACGGGATCCGCATGCGGAAGATCTCCCCCACCGACTGCCGAAGATACGGACGCTCACTGTTCGGCGTGATGGCGCCCATTTTGGCAAAGTCCTCCTCGACCTCCTCGGAGAGGACCTCCAGGGCGTCATCAACCGTGATGATGCCGACAAGGCGGCCGTCACCGTCCACCACGGGGAGGGCAAGGAAGTTATAGCGGTCGAAAAGGCGCGCCACCGCTTCCCTCTCGTCATGGGTGCCGACAGAAACGACGTTTTCCTCCATCAGCTCCCCGACCGTTTTGGCAAGGGGCGCGATGAGGAGCATGCGCGCCGTCACGATGCCGACAAGGCGGCGGCCGGCATCTGACGTAGCAGGTGTAGATGGTCTCCTTGTCGATTGCCACCGAGCGGATGTGGCGGAGGGCCTCCTCCACCGTCATCTCGCCGCTAAGGCGCACGTACTCGGTGGTCATGATGCTGCCCGCGCTCCCCTCGGGGTATTTGAGAAGCGCATTGACCGAGCGGCGCATCTCGGGGGTGCAGTTTTTCAGGATACGCCGGACAAAGTTGGCGGGCATCTCCTCAAGGAGCGTGGCGGCATCGTCCGAATACAGCTCCAAAAGGACCCCTGCCAGCTCCTCGTCACTAAAGGCCGCGACCAGCGCTTGCCTGTCCTCACTTCCCAGCTCGACCAGCACCTCCGCGGCGCACTCCTTTGTGAGCAGACGGTAAACGACCAGCCGCTCAGAAACGGCAAGGTCGGGGAAAAGATCGGCGATATCGCGGGGCTGTGCCTCCGTCAAGCGCTCTCTGAGAGCGGCGTGACGGTGCTCCCGAAGGAGCGAGCGGATATCTTCAAGAAGCTCCAAGAGCTCGGCGGTTTCATTCATAGGTCTGTCCTCCATTTTTTAAGTATTCCAAAAAATGTGCGGACAAAAACAAAAAAAGGCAACAAAAGACAAGCCGTCCCTTGTTGCCGAGGAAGCTCTTGTCTTTACGATTCTATCGGGGTGTGGCACGGGGATACCAACGCCGGGACAAAGGATCGCCCTATATCGTTTTTGCCGCTGCTACTGCCGCATAAGTCCACGGTGCCTCACCTCTTTTTCCATTTTTTTCTCAGTATAGCACAAAGAGAGCGCTTTGTAAAGAGATTTTTTATTTCTTTGCGGACGGGCCGTGATAAAAATGGGCAAAAAAAGCACAACAATGTGCAAGGGAAATATGATACAATAAAAATATGGAATATACTGCCGATGGGCGCATCGGAAAAAGGAGCACCGTATGTTTAGGATCGGGCTTGTGGATATTGACGTTTCCCACCCCGGGGCCTTTGCCGTCCGCATGGCGGAGGCGGGGCTGCCCATGCGCTACACCCACCTTGTGAACCGCGGCTTCCGCGGGGAGGACGAGGTGGCGGGCTTTGCCAAAACGAACGGCGTCACCGTGCTTTCCTCGATCGAGGAGATGGCCGAGGTCACCGACGTTGGCTTTATCCAGTCCTGCAACTGGGAAAAGCACCTAAAGGCCGCCATGCCTTACATTGAGCGGGGCAAGCCCGTGTTCCTCGACAAGCCCCTTGTCGGCTCGGTGGCGGACGTGCGCCGCGTAAGAGAGCTTTCCGAGGCGGGGGCGGTGATCTATGGCTCCTCCTCCGCGCGTTACGCGCCCGAGCTTGGCGAGTTCCTCGCCCGTCCTGTCGAGGAGAGGGGCGAGGTTCTTCACGTGTTTGTTTCGGCAGGGGTGGACGAGTTCAATTACGGCATCCACGCCGCCGAGATCCTTGGGCGGTTGGCGGGGGCCCCCGCCCTCTCCTGTCGCTATGCGGGGAGGAGCGAGACGAGGGACGGACGATACGCCGAGACCTTCTTTGCCACCTTCCAAAACGGAGTGAGCGGCACCTACACGCTTTGCACGGGGCAATGGCAGCCCTTTGAGGTCTCGATCCTCACGACGAAGACCTCCGAGAGCTTCCGCATTGACTCGTCCCGCATTTACACGGCGCTGCTGGTGAACCTGGCGGCGGCGCTGGAGGGAAAGGAAAACGAGCTGGCCACGGTCGGGGAGATCACCGATAACGTCCTTATGATGCTGGCGGGCAAGGTCTCCCGTGAGCGCGGCGGGGAGACGGTGCGCCTTGCCGACCTGCCCGCGGAGGCCGCCTTTGACGGCGACCTGTTTGAGCGCGGCTATGCGGCCACGGCTCCCAAGATCTACTTATGAGCTTCACGGTAACGGGGACCGCCCTTCGGACGGTGCGCGAGCCGCTTCTCTCCCCCTTTGGCTTTAAGGGCGGCGCCCTCACCGAGCTTTGGCAGGTGGTGGTGCGGCTGGAGACCGAGGACGGCCGCCACGCGGTGGGCGTTGGCCTGCAGAGCGTTTTGTGGTCGGACGGGGCGGTGTTCCGCGCCCTTGGCGAGGAGGCGGGCAACCGTGCGATGCGCGCCATGACCGAGCATGCCCTCTCGCTCGTTAAGGGGAGGAGCTTTGCCTCACCCGCCGCCATGATCGAGGCGCTGCTCCCCGAGGTGTATGCCTACGGAAGGACCGTCACGGGGCGGGGGGACCTGCGCAAGACCTTTGCCCTCAACGCGCTGGTGGCGCTCGATCACGCCGCCTGGCAGCTGACGGCGAGCGAGGCGGGGAGCGAGGACCTCCTTTGCCTGGCGGGGGGGCCTGCCGCCCTCTCGGAAAGGCAGGAGACGCTCGCAAAGATCCCGCTCATTACCTATCACACGGACAAAGCGGAGATCGCACGCCTGGCGGCGGCGGGCACCGCGCTCTTTAAGATCAAGATCGGGGCCGACCCCGACGGGGACGGTGACCGTGCTAAGATGCTGGCGTGGGACAAGGCGCGCCTTTTTGAGGTGCACACGCTCCTCAAGGAATACCGCACCCCCCTGACAAAGAACGGGCACATTGCCTATTATCTCGATGCGAACGGCCGTTACGACACCCCCGAGCGGCTTGCGGAGCTTCTCACGGCCGCGGGGGAGATGGGGGCGCTTGAGCGCATCGTCCTCCTTGAGGAGCCCTTCCCCGAGGAGGAGCGCTTTGACGTTTCGGCCCTGCCTGTCCGCATAGCGGCGGATGAATCGGCCCATAGCCGTGAAGACGTCCTTGAGAGGATCGCGCTGGGGTACGGGGCCATTGCCCTGAAGCCCGCCGCCAAGACGCTTTCCGTCACGCTCTCGATGCTGGAGGCGGCAAGCGCCCACGGCATCCCCTGCTTTGTGGCCGACCTGACCGTGCCGCCGCAGCTGGTGGAGTTCAACAAGAACGTGGCGGCGCGCATCGCGCCTTTGCCCGAGATGCTGTGCGGCGTTTTGGAGTCGAACGGCGCGCAGAATTACCGAAACTGGGAAGCGATGATGCTG
>JAFQWT010000072.1 GCA_017407375.1 Clostridia bacterium | reverse complement strand
GCTGGCGGCGCCCCCCTGCGATATGGGGAGCGAGAGCGGCTTTACCGTAACACGGGAATTTTTCACAAGCGGCGGCGGCGCTTACCGCCCGCTGGCGTATTACGAGGCGGTCATGGCGGATGCCGAGACCGCGGAAGAGAGGTGCCTATGAACAAAAAGATCTACGGCTTCGGGATCGTGGGCTGCGGAATGATCTCCGCCGTCCACGCCGAGATCATCGGAAAGCTTGAGAATGCCCGCCTTGTGGGGGTTTTCGACCGCAAGGCCGAAAGCGCCGCCGCCTTTGCTGAGAAGCACGGCTGCCGCGCCTTCCCCAATGCCGAGGCGCTCTTTGCCTCCGAGGAGGTGGACGTGGCCGTCATCTGTGTGCCGAGCGGCGCCCACGCGCCCTTGGCGGTGGCCGCGCTCCGCGCGGGGTGCCACGTGGTGACCGAAAAGCCCTTGGCACTGACGGGCGAGGACCTGGATGCCATTGCTAAAGCCGAGCGCGACTCGGGCAAGACGGTGGCGGTCATCTACCAGCAGCGGTTTTCCCCCGCGGCACTGACGCTCCACCGCCTGATCGCCGAGGGAGCCCTCGGCCGTTTACTGTTTGCCGACCTGGCGATGCCCTACCACCGCGACCCCGCCTATTACAAGGCGGCGGCCTGGCGCGGCACCCGCGCCATGGACGGCGGTGAGCTTTTCAACCAGGGGGTGCACGGAGTCGACCTGCTCCTCCACCTGTGCGGCGACGTGACGGCGGTCTCGGGGGCGACCCGCACGCTGGTGCACGACATTGAGGCCGAGGACACCGCGGTGGCCATGCTGGAGTTTGCCTCTGGCGCTGTTGGCACGCTGCGCTCCTCAACGGCTGTCAGCCCCGGGTACCCGCGCTGCCTCACCCTCTATTTCACCGAGGGCACGGTGGCGATCGACGACGATAACATCGTCCTTTGGGACGTACCGCGCCTCGCACGCCCCGAGATCAAGAGCTACGAGGGACGAGAGTCCCACAGCAACCCCATGGCCTTCTCGACCGACTACCACCTGGCCGAATACGCCGAGCTTCTCGAGGCGCTGGAGGCGGGGCGTGCCCCTGCCGTTTCCCTGGCGGAGGGGCGGCGGGCGCCCGACGTGATCTTGGCGATCTACCGCTCCTCGGACGAGGGGCGCCGCGTGGTGCTGAACGAAAAGGAAAGGAGGTGACCCGTATGGAAAGACCGATTCCCCGCCCTGCGACCCCCGAGGATGCCGAGGCCGTGGTGGCACTGGCACGCCTGGCCTGGACACCCATTTTTGAGGAATACCGCCGCCGCCTGGGAGACGAGCTGTTCATGCTCTTTTATCCGACGGCGCTTTCGGATAAGGAGGCCCAGGTGCGTGCCGCCATTGACACCGGCACGCTGTACGTGACAATGGTCGAGGGGCGCCTTGCCGCCTTTATCACCGTGACCTTTGACAAAAAGGCCATGGTGGGGCGCATCAGCAACAACGCCGTTCACCCCGATCTCCGCGGGCAGGGACTGGCGGGGGTGCAGTACGCCTTTGCCAAGGAGCACCTGCGGGCGCTTGGCGCTAAGGCCGTGGCCGTGATGACGGGCCTTGACGATGCCCACGCACCCGCCCGCCGCGCCTACGAAAAGGCGGGCTTTGAGAAGACCCTACCGAACGTTACGTATTTCCAGACACTGTAAAGAAAAAGCCGCTTGGCAGAGCCAAGCGGCTTTTTCTTAGGCGGTGCGCCGGCGGCGCAGGGTCCGCACGCCAAGGACGGTGGCGTACGTGAGAACGGCAAGGGCGACAACGGTGGCGCCCGAGGGGATATTGAAATAGAAGGAGAGGACGAGCCCCGCGACCGAGAAGCCCGCCGAGAGCCCTGCCGCTGTCAGCATCCGTGGGAAGAGGCGGCGCGTGAGCATGGCCGCGGTGGCGGCGGGGGCGGTAAGGAGGGCAATGGCCAGCATGATGCCCGTCACACGGAGGAGGACCACCACCGTAAGGGCAATAAGGCCAAGGACCAGCCACTCGAGCAGGCGGACACGGAGGCCCGAGACGGCGGCAAAGGTCTCGTCAAAGAGATAGGAGCGCAAATCCTCAAAGAGGGCGAGGAGCAAAAGGACGACGAGGGCGGTAACGCCCAGCATCAGCCAAAGGTCACCCGAGGTCACGGTGAGGATATTGCCGAAGAGGTAGGAGTTGAGGTCGGGCGGGTAGCCGGGGGCCAGCGCCACAAAAACGATGCCCGCCGCCATACCGAGCGACCAGAAGAGCGAGATGAGGACGTCGGTACGGGCGCCGCCGCGGCGGCGGAGCGTGCCGATACCAAACGCCGCCGCCAGCGAAAAGAGGACGGCGCCAAGGAGGGGCGAAAAGCCGAAAAGATACCCAAGGCCCACGCCGCCGTAAGCGGTATGCGCGATGCCGCCGCTCATCATCACAAGGCGCTTTTCCACAATGATGACGCCGATAAGGCCGCAAAGCACGCCGCAAAGCAGGGCGGCGACGAGGGCGTTTTGCATAAAGCGGTAATGGAGGAAGGCCTCAATGACAGTCATGGCAGTCGCATCCTCCCTTCCCGTCGTGTGAGCGCAGAACGCGGTGGGGCGTGCCGTGGGCGATAAGGTCCACAGGGCAGCCGTACATGGCGGTGGAGACCGCCTCGGAGATCTCGGGCTCGCCGTGGTACACAAGCGAGTGCGAAAGGCACGCAAGACTGGTGACCGACGAGGAGACGGCCAGCATATCGTGCGTGACCATCAGGACCGTCATACCGCGGCGGTTGCGCGCGGTGAGCAGCTCGTAGATGCGGGCGCGGGTGGCGGGGTCAACGCCCGAGGTGGGCTCGTCCAGCAGCAAGACCTCGGGGGCTTTGGCCAGGGCGCGGGCCAAGAGCATCCGCTGGAATTCGCCCCCCGAAAGCTCCGAGACGAGGCGCTGAGAAAAGCCCGAAAGGCCGACCTCGTCCAGCACGGCCTCCGCACCTGCGCGCTCGGCGCGGCCAAGGCGGCGGAAGGGGTGCAGACCGCGGCCGAGATAGGCCGTGGCCACGACCTCACCGACCGTGATGGGGAAGGCGCGGTCAAAGGCGGCAAACTGCGGCACGTACCCAAGGCGGGCGCGACCGCGCTCGGGCGCCTCACCAAAGAGGGTAAGGGTGCCGCCCGACGGGCGGACGGTGCCGAGAATGACCGAGAGCAGGGTGGTCTTACCGCCGCCGTTCGGCCCGATGATGCCAAGATACGCGCCCGACGGCACCGAAAGGCAGACGTCGGTCAGGGCGCGGGTTTTTCCGTAATTGACCGTCAGGTGGTCAATGCCGATGACCTCACTCACGGGGCACTCCTCTCTGCGGTGGCAATGGCCTCCGCCATAGCTTCAAGATTTTCAAGATACGCCTCACTGAGCGGCGAGAGCATCACGGCGCGCCCGCCGATCTCCTCGGCAAAGGCGCGGGCACTGCGCCCGTCGGTCTCGGCCTGGTAAAAGACGGTGCGGATGCCGCGCTCCCTGGCAAGGTCGACCGCCTCGGCAAGCTCCGCGGCGGTGGGCTCACGCCCGTCCCGCTCCAAGGCGTGCATGGTAAGGCCGTACTCGTCGGCCAGGTACCCGAAGGCGGGGTGATAGACAAGGATGTCCGTGGTGCCCGCTGCCGAGAGGGCCGTGCGGATGCGGGCATCGACCGCCGAAAGCTCGGCAAGATACGCGGCGGCGTTCTGCCGATAGACCTCGGCCTGCTCGGGGCGAAGGGCCGAAAGCTCCTCCGTAATGCGCGCGACCATCACGGCAACGCGCTTGGGCGAGAGCCAGACGTGGGGATCGCGCTCACCGTTCAGCACAAGCTCAGGGTAGACGGCGGCGGCCGCCGCGGAAAGTGAGACGTGGCGCGTCCCCTCACCGAGGGAGGGGAGGAGCGCCGTCTCCTCCACGGGCACGCCGATCGAGAAAAAGAGGGCGGCGCGGCTAAACTCGGCCATCGTGCGGACGGTGGGCTCGTACGCCTCGGGGCTGTACCCCGGGGGGACAAGGGTAAGGATGCGGAAGTCCTCCCCCGCCACGGCGCGGACAAGGCCCGCCTCGGGCAGGATCGTGACCGCCACCACGGGGCGGTCATCCCCCTCACCACACGCCGAAAGGAGAGGCAAGGCGGTAAGAAGGAGAAGAAGAAGCGCCAGAAGGCGCACGGCTTTTTTCATGCGGTTTCCTTTTGCTTTATAGAATATCTTTACTTTGCTATTGTATCATACCCGCCTCCACAGGTCAAGCCCCCACCCGAAAATTCGCCCGTCTCTTGACAAAGGAGAGGGCTTTGGGTAGAATGAATGAAGAACGAAAAAAGGAGCGGCTTATGCTGACGGAGCTTACAAGGACCGTGCCCGACTTTTGGTGGGCACCCGAATACGATATTCTTGAGG
>JAFQWT010000071.1 GCA_017407375.1 Clostridia bacterium | reverse complement strand
CCTGCGCGGGATCACGGCGGCGGCCACGGGAGAGCTCGGGTATCTCCTCGGCTCCTACCGCTCGGAGGAGGACGTTTGACCCCTTTTTGCGGAAAATTGTCAAAAAATCGTTGGTTTGTACGGAATTTTGTACCTCGGTTTTTAAGTTTTCTACGGATTTGACAAAAAAAGTGAAAAAATTATAAACTTTTTCTTACAAAGCTATTGACAAAACGCGGACTTATGTTGTAAGATTAAGTTGTATATTCTGTGGGATCGGTGCGTATGAATTATACGGAAGAAAAAATCGGAGAATTGGTGGAGGCGACCCGTCTTGGTGACCCTGTGGCCTTTTCCGAACTGCTTTCGGTCTATCGCCCCCTCGTTCTCTCACAGACGGAGCGGTATGCCGCTCTTGTTGACCGTGACGACCTGATGCAGGACGCCTCGCTGGCGCTCTACCGCGCGGCCCTCCGTTACCGTGGGGACGCGGGCACCACCTTCGGTGCCTTCGCGCGGGTCTGCATCTCCCACGCGCTCATCTCCACCCTCCGCAAGGGCTCGGCCCTCACGGAGGCGGTCTCCCTGCCCGAGGAGCTTCCGTTCAAGGGGGAGGAGCCCGTGGAGCGCCTGATCGAGCGGGAAACGGTCACGGATCTTTATAAGCTGGCAGAGGAATGCCTCTCGGACTACGAGAACGCGGTCTTTTTGAGGTACATTCACGGCTATACGCCACGGGCGATCGCACAGGAGGTCGGTCGGAGCGAGAAGTCGGTGTCCAATGCCATAGCCCGCATGCTGAAAAAGCTGCGTGCGCGGCTGATCTAAGGTTGTTTATATGCCCCAGTAGCTTAAATAGAGCGTTGGTTACAAAGGTGTCGGTTGGAATCCGTCTAAGGGCAAATTAATCATTTTTATCCAGAAAGGTAGAGGGAAATGTTTGAGGACAAAACGCTGAAATGCAAGGATTGCGGCAACGACTTCGTGTTCACGGCCGGTGAGCAGGAGTTCTACGCGGAGAAGGGCTTCCAGAACGAGCCCCAGAGATGCAAGGAATGCCGTGATGCCAGAAAGAATGCCGCCAAGGGCGCCCGTGAGATGTTCACTGCGGTGTGTGCTGAGTGCGGACAGGAAGCGAAAGTGCCCTTCAATCCGACCGAAGGCAAGGCTGTGTACTGCAGCGAGTGCTTTGCGAAGAGAAGACAGCAGTATTGAGCTAAGAAAAGAGCCCTTAACGGGCTCTTTTCTTTTTTTCTTCAAAAAATGGGGGAACAGTGTCCGTAGGACACTGTTTTTCTCATGGAATTTGTGATTTTTACTGTACAATTCCCAAAATCTATGATATACTTTATCTTAGATAAGTATATTTTACCGAAAGGACGAGCCATGGAGTACAGAAGCAGCCCTAAACGAGGGAAGGAAGCGTACACAGCGGAGGACGAGGCACGCACGGCCACGGCCGTGGGCGGGCGCAACGCCGTCCGTGAGCTGTTGGCCTCGGGGCGGGACATTGATAAGATCTTTGTGGCCAGGGGAGACCGTGAGGGCTCCATCACCACCCTGATCGCCGAGGCGCGCCGCCGCTCGATCCCCGTGCTTGAGGTCGACCGACGGAAGCTGGATGCTCTTTGCGGGCATGACCGCCACCAGGGCATCGCCGCGTGTGCCGCCATGGTGGAATACCGTGAGCTTGACGACCTCTTTGCCCTGGCCGAGCAGCGGGGGGAGCCGCCCTTCTTCGTGGTCTGTGACGGGATCGAGGATCCCCACAACCTCGGGGCGATCCTGCGCTCCGCCGAGTGCTGCGGCGCCCATGGCCTCATCCTGCAAAAGCGCCGCTCGGCGGGCATCACCCCCGTGGTGGCCAAGGCCTCGGCGGGGGCGGTAACGCATCTGCCCATCGTGCGGGTCACCAACCTTGCCTGCACGCTGGACACGCTCCGTGAGCGGGGCGTGTGGGTGACCGCCGCTGACATGAACGGCACGTCCTACGAGAAGTTAGATTACCGCGGCGCCACCGCTCTTGTCATGGGGAGTGAGGGCTTCGGTATTTCCCGCCTTGTGCTTGAAAAGTGCGATTTTGTCGCATCGATCCCGCTGTACGGGAAGGTCAATTCCATGAACGTATCGGCGGCCGCCGCCGTCCTGCTTTGTGAGATCGCAAGGCAGCGCCACATCACCTAAGAGGGGAGGAAACACCTTGTCTGAGAATGAACGTAAGGAAAGCGAGGAGCTGCGGGGCGATTCCCCCGAGTACATCCGCGATCTGCTTTCGCGCCTCAAGGAAACGCTGGACGTTT
>JAFQWT010000070.1 GCA_017407375.1 Clostridia bacterium | reverse complement strand
CCGTGAACTTATCGGTCACGAGCGAGGCACCGCCGATCAGACCACCGTCCACGTTCTCCTTGGCGAGCAGGTCCGCGGCGTTCTTCTCGTTCATCGAGCCGCCGTACTGAATGATCATGGCATCGGCCGCGGCCTTGCCGTAAAGGTCGGCAACCACCGAGCGGATGATGCCGCACGCCTCATCGGCCTGCTCGGGCGTGGCGGTGAGGCCGGTCCCGATGGCCCAGACGGGCTCATAGGCGATGATGATGCGGGAAAGGTCCTCCGCGGGAATACCCGCGAGGTCAAGCTTGGTCTGCATCGAGACGATCTCCGCCGTGATGCCCGCCTGGCGCGCCTCCAGAAGCTCACCGAGGCAGAGGATGACGGTAAGCCCCGCGCCAAGGGCCACCTTGGTGCGGAGGTTGACGGTCTCATCGGTCTCACCGAAGTACTGACGGCGCTCGCTGTGGCCGACGATGACGTACTCAACGCCCGTCTCCTTCAGCATGGCCGCGGAGATCTCACCCGTGTAGGCACCGCTCTCCTTGAAGTGGACGTTCTGCGTGCCGATCTTGATGTTGGTGCCCTTGGCCGCCTCAATGGCGGGGGCGATGTCAACAAAGGGAACGCAAAGCACGATGTCACACGCATCCTTGCCCGCCACCTTGGGAGCCAGCTCACGGATGAAGGCGCCCGTCTCGGAGGGGGTCATGTTCATTTTCCAGTTACCGGCGATAACGTATCTTCTCATGTCAACTCTCCTTATTTGTCCTGAAGGCAGGCGATGCCGGGAAGCACGAGCCCCTCAAGGAACTCCAGCGAGGCGCCGCCGCCCGTCGAGATATGGGTGATGCGATCGGCAAAGCCGAGCTGCTCACAGGCCGCCGCAGAGTCACCGCCGCCAACGATGGTGGTGGCCTCCGACTCGGCCAGGGCCTTGGCAACGGCAATGGTGCCCGCCGCCAGGGTGGGGTTCTCAAACACGCCCATCGGGCCGTTCCAGACCACGGTCTTGGCGCTCTTCACCGCATCGGCGTACAGGGCGCGGGTCTTGTCACCGATGTCAAGGCCCATCTTGTCGGCCGGGATCTCGGAGGAGGGCACGGTCGCAACCTCAATGGCGGCATCGATGGGATCGGGGAAGGAGGCGGCGATGACGGTGTCGATGGGGAGAAGAAGCTTGGCGCCCGTCTTCTCGGCCTTCTCCATCATCTCGCGGCAGTAGTCGACCTTCTCGGAGTCGAAGAGCGAGGTACCGATCTCATACCCCTTGGCACGGAGGAAGGTGTAGGCCATACCGCCACCGATGATGAGGGTATCGACCTTGGTTAAGAGGTTGTTGATAACGTTGAGCTTGTCGGCCACCTTGGCGCCGCCGAGAATGGCGACGAAGGGGCGCTGGGGGTTCTCCAGGGCGGCACCCATGATGCCGATCTCCTTGCCGATGAGGTAGCCGCAGTAGGCGGGCAGATAATCGGCAACGCCCGCCGTGGAGGCGTGGGCTCTGTGCGCGGTGCCAAAGGCATCATTGACGTAAACGTCGGCCAGCGAGGCCAGCGCCTTGGCAAACTCGGGCTTATTCTTTTCCTCGCCCGCGTCAAAGCGGACGTTCTCGATGAGCAGGACGTCGCCGTTCTTCATTGCGGCGGCCTTCGCCTTGGCGTCCTCACCCACGATATCGGTGGCAAAGGCCACCTCCTTACCAAGAAGCTCGGAGAGCTTGGCGGCCACGGGAGCCAGCGACAGCTTCTTGCGGTCCCCCTCGGCCTTCGCAAGCAGCTCCGCCGTGGCGGCCTCACGCTCGGCCTCCGGCATGGCCTCGACCTTCTTCTTCTCCTTCTTGGTGAGACCAAAGCCGGGAGTCAGAACGTTGTGGGGCTTGCCAAGGTGCGAGCAAAGGATCACGCGGGCGCCCTTGCCGATGAGGTACTTGATGGTGGGAAGCGCCTCCACGATGCGCTTCTCACTCGTGATGACACCGTCCTTGAGCGGCACGTTGAAATCGCAACGCGCCAGAACGCGGACACCCTCAAGGGCGGGGATGTCCTCCACCGACTTCTTGTTGTACATGGACATAAGAAATACTCCTTAAAATAAATTATATTTCTTTAAGAGTATACCATATAGTGCCCCTCTTGTCAAGGTCGTCCGCCCCAGGTTTTTGCAAAAAGAGAAAAAATCCCCCCGTCCCCCTTTCCAAAGCGGGAAAAATCTGCTATACTGTAAAAAAACGAAGCAAGAGGAGTCCGCCCGATGACCGAGCAAGAAGCCACCTTTCAAAGCGCCCTGACCGCCGCCTTTTTCTCCTCGGGGCTTGCCTCCCTCCTCACGCCCGAGCGGGGCGAGGCGTTTTACGCCCTATACCGCCTCCTTTTGGAGGAGAACGAAAAGTACAACCTCACTGCTCTGACAAGCATGGAGGACGTGGTGCTTTTGCACTTTGCCGACTCCCTGATGGGGGCCGACCTGATCCCTGCGGGCGCCTCGGTGATCGACGTGGGGTGCGGGGCGGGCTTCCCCTCCCTGCCGCTGGCCATCGTGCGTCCCGACCTCACCGTTACGGCGAGCGACGCCACCGCCAAAAGGACGGCCTTTGTCGGCATGGTGGCCGAGCGGCTGGGGCTTTGCGGGCTCCGCACGCTCACAGGCCGTGCCGAGGAGCTTTCCCGCACCGCCCACCGTGACGCCTATGACGTGGCCACAGCGCGCGCCGTGGCCGCCCTGCCGACCCTCCTTGAGCTTTGCGCGCCCTTTGTCCGCAAGGGGGGACTGTTCCTCGCTCTCAAGGGGCGCTCCGCCATGCAGGAGCTGGAGGCCGCACGCCACGCGATGGGCGAGTTAAAATGCAAGGTAAGGTTTACAGAGGAATACGATATCGGCGAGGGAGAGGCGGCGCAAGCGCGCGGCATCCTGCTTCTTGAAAAGCTGGCGCCCACGCCCGCGACCTATCCGAGGGCCTATGCCAGAATGAAATCGCGTCCGCTGTAAGAGACGATCAGAAACAAAAAAAACGGGCTTCCGAGGGAAGCCCGTTTTTCTTACGCGCCCAGCGTGTACTTGGAAAGGTACCCTTCAAAGCTTTCGGTAAAGGCGGCGTCATCGCCGTGCTTGACCGAATTTAAGTATTTGTGCGCGTCATAGCTGCCGCGTGCCTCGTCAATGACGGCGACGGCGATGTTGGAGCAATGGTCGGAGATGCGCTCAAAGTTATTGAGGATGTCCGAAAGCACAAAGCCAAGCTCGATCGTGCAGTTGCCGTTCTGCAGGCGGCGGATATGGTTGTCCTTAATGGTGGCGATGAGCCCGTCGATGACCTGCTCCAGCGGCTCTACGTGGGCAGCGGCGGACAGGTCGTTCTGCTCATAGGCGGCCCCCATAAGGAAGAGAATCTCGGTGACGGCATTGGACAGCACGCGCAGCTCCTCCTGCGCCTCCTGCGAGAAGGCGATCTTCTTTTCGTTGATCTCGCGCGAGGTATCGAGAAGGTTGGCGGCGTGGTCGGAAATGCGCTCGAAGTCCCCGATCGTATGGAGCATACGTGAGACGAGGGCGTTGTCGCTTTCGGTGATTTCCATCGAAGAGATGCGGACAAGGTAGGCGCCGAGGACGTCCTCGTATTCGTCGACCAGCTGCTCGTTATCCTCGATCACAGCGCCCGCCCCCTCATTGTAATTGAAGAGGTTGTAGATCGAATAGAGCACGGTCTTACGGGAGATGACGCACATACGCTCGGTGAGATTGGCGCACTCGGCCACGGCGACGGCGGGAGTGCGGAGCAGAAGCTCATCAAGGTAGGGCTGCTCCTCGCGGCGGCGGACAAGCTTGGGATCGTCGGGTACGAGGCGCATACCGATCCGAACGAGCCAGCGGACAAGGGGAAGCTGAACGAGCGAGTTGAGAATGCTGTAAAGGGTATGGAACACCGCGATCGAAACGGCGGTGGCCGCCTGGGAGTTCAGCGGGAAATCGAAGATCGCGTCAAGCGCGAAATAAACGATCATAAAGGCGATGCCGCCCACCACCTTGATGAAGAGCTGGGTGAAGGCCACGCGCTTGGCGTCACGGTTGGCGCTGATCGAGGAGAGGATCCCCGTGATGCAGGTACCGATGCTGGCACCAAGCACGAAGGGAATGGCCACCTGCATGGGGATCATGCCCGGGGTGGCGATGACGATCGCCTGGAGGAGCGCGATCGAGGCCGAGGAGGACTGGATCACGGCGGTGATGAAGATACCGACAAGGAGCGCCAGCACGGGGTTGGACATGCCCTCGATGATATTTTCAAAGGTGGGATCGCTCTTTAAGGGCTCAATGGCCTCCTTCATCAAGCGCATGCCGTACATCAGAACGGCAAAGGCAACGAAGATGTGAGCCACGCTCCGCTTCTTTTTATCCTTGGAGATGAGCAGCACCATGATCGATCCGAAGGCCAGAACGGCCGAGAAATTCTCGGGCTCAAGCATCTTCATAAAGCCGCTCTCGCCGCTGATGCCAGAAAGGCTGATGAGCCACGCCGTGACGGTGGTACCGATGTTGGCTCCCATGAGCACGGGGATTGAGGAGGCGAAATCAAGGAGTCCCGAGTTGACGAGACCGACAAGAAGGACCGTGGTAGCCGACGAGGACTGAATGACCGCCGTGACCGCCGCGCCGAGAAGCATGGCAACGAAGGGCTTTTTGGTCATGGTGTGGAGCATTCGTTCAAGGCGGCCGCCCGCCAGCTTCTCGAGGTTGGCCGACATAATGTCCATACCGTAAAGCAGGAAGGTGACACCGCAGAGAAGAAGCAGAACGCTGAAGAAATCAAATCCCATAGTAGCTTTCCTTTGTTTTTATCGCATCAAGCGTTGGTGACGAGGGTAAGGAAGCGCTCAAAGGCCGCAAGGCCCGCCTCATCGCGCTTAAAGACGGCGGTATTATCAAGGATCGCAGCACAGACGCGGTTCACGCGCGTGCGGACGGCCGCCTCTGCCTCCGCGGCGGTGAGGGCGGTGCCGTGCTCCGCCACCAGAGAGGCGATCATGGCGGCGTGGACCCCGAGGGGGTGTCCCTCCGTGCGGAGGGCGGCGGCATCGTACGGGGCAGCGCCCGAAAGGATGTCGGCAATGGCGGCAAGCTGGGTCTTAAGACGGCCGGGGAGGATGAAGCGCCCCATGGCCTCGATGAGCCCGATGCCCTCCTTTTTGACGTTGTGGTACTCGGGGTGGGCGTGATAGATGCCCTCGGGATACTCCTCGCTCGTGCGGTTGTTCCTGAGGATCATATCCATCACGTAGCTGTCGCCCACGCGGCGGGCGATGGGAGAGAGAGTGTTGTGGGGGACCCCCTCGCTGGCGGCAAGGATGCCGACCTCGGGCGCAGAGAAATCGCGCCACGCCTCGATCACGCGGACGGCCACGGCCTCCAGGGCCGCGCGGTCACGGCTCTCAAGCCGCAGGGCGCTGTTGTACCAGGAAAGGCGCCCCAGCTTGACCGTGGGGTACGAGGGGACGGCGTATGCCCTCTCGACGGGGGCCTTCTGCATCGGGAGCAGTGCGCCGCCGCCCTGGTAATGCTCATGGTTGAGGATCGAGCCGCCAACGATCGGGAGGGCGGCGTTACTGCCGATGAAGTAATGCGGGAAGGCATCGACAAAGTCAAGGAGCTTGCGGGGTGTGGTGGCGTCCACCTTCATCGGGGTGTGGGCGCGGGAGATGGCGATGCAATGCTCACGGTAATAGGCATAGGGAGAATACTGCACAAACCACGCTTCTCCCCCCATGGTGAGCGAGAGCGTGCGGAGGTTGCCGCGCGCGGGGTGGGTGAGGGTGCCCTCGTACCCCTCGTTCTCCTGGCACAGGGCGCAGGCGGGATACTTCTCGGTCTGCTTGGGGGCGGAAAGGAGCTTGGCGATCTCCTTATTGCTCTTTTCAGGCTTGGAGAGGTTGACGGTGATCTCCAGCGTGTTATCGCCGTCACGGTACTCCCACTCCATGTTGCGGGAGATGGCGGTCTTTTGAATGTAATCGTTGTGGATGCAGAGGGAGTAGAACCACGAAACGGCCGCGTCCAGCCCCTCCTCCGCCTTTTTCTTTTCGAAAAGTGCGTTGATGGCCGAGGGCGGCGGGGTCAGAAGTCCCATGACCTCCGTGGCGAAGATCGCCTCGTACCCCTCCTCACAGAGGTCGCGCTCCCGCGCGTAAGCACGGAGCTTTTCGGTCAGGGTGTCGGGCACGTCGAGCGCTGCCACGTACGCCGTGTCCACGGCGGTGGCGGTGGCCCCGTCAAGCGAGAGCGCCGCCAGCAGGCGGTTCTTCAGCCAGGGGGCATCCAGAGGGTCAAGCGAAAGGTGGGCCTTGGCGTAAGCCAGCAGCTCCTCAACTAAGATCTTTCCGTCCATAAGCTCCTCCGTGGGATCGGCTCGGTATCGTCTATGGCCCGTATCCCACCATTTTACATTCTACAACAAATAGAATAAAAAGTCAAGAAAATCCCCACGCGGGAGGCGTGGGGGCGGTAAGAATACCTTCGTTCTCCGACCCGACGGCGTATTTCCATACGCCGAGCGGGAGGAAACGGAGATTTGCGCCTGAATTTTCCGGTCTGTGCGAGAAATTTCAGTGGAGAAAATTTCGTTCTCCGACCCGACGGCGTATTTCCATACACCGAGCGGGGGGGAACAGGAATTTATGCCTCGATCCTTTGTGCTGTGCGAGAAAATTCAGTGGAGAAATTTTCGTTCTCCGACCCGACGGCGTATTTTCATACGCCGAGCGGGGGGGGAACGGGAATTTATGCCTGAATTTTCCGCACAGGGAGAGAAGCGGCCGCGATGCTCTGCCCCACTCGGCGCATCTTCTCGTTCGGCATCGAGATCTTCACACCAAGGTCGGGATACTCCTCGTCAAGCACCCTCTGGGCGCGGGCCATCAGGATGTCGCCGCCCTTGCCGCTGGTCACACGACCGAGAATGATAAGGTGGTTGATCTTATAGAAGCGGCTGTAAAACGCCGTGGTGTAGCCAAGGTAGGTACCGATGTCCTCGTAGATCGCGGCGGCGACGGGGGAATCCTCCTCCATCATCTTCTGCACTATCTTCAGCTTTTCGGCGGGGGCAAGCCCCTCGGGGAAGGTGATTCCCGCATAGCCCGCCAGCTTGATGACGGCGTCCTGCGAGAAGTACTGCGCGCCAACGCCGATGTCGTCGGCGGCCTCGTCATACCCCGCCTCGGGGGAGAGGTCCACGGGGACAAAGGCCAGCTCGTTCAGCCAGCCGTTGATGCCGCCCTCGGTATTGATGTAGCCGCCCGCCTCGGAGGTGCCCATGGCAATGCCGAGCACGCCGTTCTCACCGAGCGACATGCTGCCCGCCAGCGCCGTGACGTCACCGTCATTGGCTACCTCGATGGGGGCGCCGATCTCACGGGCGGCGTTCAGGTAGATGTCCTTGACGTGGGCATCGAAATCCTCCTTCGGGATCTTGCGGAAAAGACTGGCCAGCATCGCGCGGTTGTTGACATAGATGCCCGCGCTCGACACGCCGATGGCGTCCACACGCGGCATCTTGGCGGCGGCCGACTTCATGGCGGCAACGATGCCGTCGTAATGGTAATGCCAGTCCGCCGTCGTCTTCGGATGCCAGACGACCTCCTCGCTATACACGGTCTCCCCATCGATCACGGCGCTGACCTTGCGGTCGCTTCCGCCCGCATCAAAGCCAATGCGGCAGCCGTCCAGATGACCGCCGAGCTGCAGGGTCCGTTTGGTGGTGGCGGGGACCTCGTCCGCGCTTTGGCAGGCGACGATCTCAAATCGGCCTCGTAGACCCCGGCCATCATCTCGGCATCCTTGTGATGCACGCCGTCCGGGGCGTACTCACGGCGCATTCTTTCCACCACGTAGGCGGGGGCGTGGAGGTAGATCCTGTGCCCGCCGATCACCCAAAGGAGGGCCTTGGCGAGGCGCTCAAGAAAGAGGTAGTTCTCATCCTCGTGCCCCTCGGCAAAAATCGGGATGGTGATGGCATAGGCGTTGTCTCCCCCCGTCACCCCTACGGTGGCGGTGGCGTCACCGCTCTCACGGGCGGCACGCTCAAAGGCCTCAAGCTCTACAAGAAACGGACGGTAATGCGTATCCAACGTCGGTTTGAATTTCATGGTTCCTTCCTTTCCGGAGGTGGTATTTACAAAAATATTGTAGCATTTCGCGCTATTCCTGTCAATGACTATCGCAATGTTTAGCCGATTTTACCGTTTTTTGAGCGGATACTTCGGGCAAGGCGGTCGGCAATTGACAAACCCCGCCGTGTGGTGTATAATGGAATGTATCATCAGTCAACAAGGGGCGCCGTGTGCCCCCAAGGAGATCCTTATGGCTCACATTTATTCCTCGGTGGAGGCGCTCATCGGAGGCACGCCCCTGCTCTCGCTTTCCCGCCTGACCCGTGACCTTGGCCTTTCGGCCCGTATTTACGCTAAGCTCGAGGGGTGCAACCCCGCGGGCTCGGCCAAGGACCGCGTGGCCCTTTCCATGCTCGATGCGGCCGAGGCCGAGGGGCGGCTTTGCCGCGGCGGCACCGTCATTGAGCCGACCTCGGGCAATACCGGCATCGGCCTTGCGGCCGTGGCCGCGGCCAGGGGCTACCGCGCCGTGATCGTGATGCCCGACACCATGTCGGTCGAGCGGCGCCGCCTGATGAGCGCCTACGGCGCCGAGGTGATCCTGACGCCGGGCGCCCTTGGCATGAAGGGGGCGATCGACAAGGCCGAGGAGCTGGCCGCCGCGACCCCCAACTCCTTCCTTCCCTCGCAGTTTGAAAACCCCGAAAACCCCGCCGCGCATTACCGCACCACGGGCCCCGAGCTCTATGCCGATACCGACGGAGAGCTGGACGTTTTTGTGGCAGGCATCGGCACGGGCGGGACGATCACGGGGACGGGCCGCTACTTAAAGGAGAGGATCCCCCGCCTCCGTGTGGTGGGTGTGGAGCCGGCCGGCTCCCCCGTCCTCACCGAGGGGCGCGCGGGCGCTCACGGTCTGCAAGGGATCGGCGCCGGCTTTGTGCCGAAAACGCTGGACCCCGCCATCCTTGACGAGGTGCTGACCGTCACTGAGGAGGAGGCCGCCGCCACAGCGCACCGCCTGGCCGCCACCGAGGGCGTGCTG
>JAFQWT010000069.1 GCA_017407375.1 Clostridia bacterium | reverse complement strand
TGCTCGGGAGCTCCTCATTCCCGACCGCGGCCCGCACGAAAAAAGAGCAACCGCGGTTGCTCTTTTTTCTCGGACGACCGAGCGCGAGGGGTGGCAGGTCAGGTAGATGATCTGACGGTCCTTGGCCAGGTGATGGAGGAGGTCCTTGGCAATGGCAAGGTTTCCCTCGTCCAGCATCACAAAGGGGTCGTCAAGGATCATGGGCGGTCGCTCCTCGGGATAGAGGCAGTCGGTGAGGGCAAAGCGCAGGCAAAGCGAGACAAGGGCGGCAAGACCCGCGCTGAGGTGGAGGGCGCTGTGCCCCTCTCCCTGCGTAAGGAAGCTGACGTTCAGGCTGCGGTCGACCGTAAGGCACAGGCCGCTTTTCTCGGAAAGCGCGCGGAGATAGCGGTCAAACGCCTCGCGCACTCCCGTCAGGTGGCGCTCCTCCAGCGCCTCCTTGGCCGCCTTCAGATGGGCGATGGCCGCATCCAAAAGCTTCACGCGCTCGGTAAGGTCGCAGATCTCCCACTCGGTAGCCGCGAGCGCATCGCGCGCATCCTCAAGGCCCGCGGCGCGGCGCCGCAGCTCCTCCGCCCTGGCGGTAAGCTCGGCCGCCCGGCGGTGCGCCTCGGTCGCGCGGGCGCGGAGGGCCTCGCTCTTGACCCGCAGCTGGGAAAGGAGGGCGCCGTCCGCCGTCTTCTCGGCGGGTGGCAGGGCGGCCAATGCCTCCCGCTTTTCCCTGATCGAGAATTCCAGGGTGTGCGCCTCGGTCACCAGCGCGCGCAGCCGCACGATCGCCTCGGCGGGGTCGGTCGGTAGCCGATGGAAGTGGGAGAGCGCCTCGGCAAGCACACGGCGGAGTGCCTCGGCATTCTCGCGGAGGGCGGCCGACTGCCCGGCCTGCAAACGGCAGAGCGCCACGGCCTCGGCCACCACCTCACGGACGGGGCGCCCGTCCTCGGGGAGCCCTGCGCGGCGGAGCGCCTCGGCAAGCTCGGCCTCGGCCTTGCGGAGTGACTGCATGAGCGCCTCGCGCTCGGCGGTGGCCGCCTTGGCCTCCTCGGCGGTCTTTGCCGCCGCCGCTTTTCTTTTGGTGTAGGAAAGGCACGCAGCGGTAAGCGCACCGGCCCCGAGAAGGAGGAGGCAAAGCCCTAAGGGGAGAAAGAAGGCCGTGGTCACCGCACCCAAAAGAAGGAGAAGCAGGGAGAGAATCGCCACGGGGGTAAAGAAAGACACTCTCCCCGCAGTTTTCTCATCTGCCGCCTCGGAATTGTAAAGTAATGTTTTTGTTTTGTCGCGCTCCTCGGCCAGGGCGTTCAGGCGCTCGGCCTCCTTTTCGGAGAGGGAGGAGCGGAGGGCGTCCTCGGCCCTTTTGGCCTCGTCCTCCACGGCGCACACCCGTCCCCAAAGGGTCGAAAGCTCGGCAAGCGCCGCCTCGGCGGGGGCCGCCCCCTCAAAGTGCTCGCAGACCACGGCAAGGCGCCCCTCCTCACGGGTCAGGGCCGCCGTCAGCTCGGCACGGCGGCTCTCCCGCACGCGGATCTCCTCGGCGTGACGCGTGGCCTCACGGAGGGCCGCCTCGGCCTCGGTATGAAAGGCGTCCAGCTCCTCGGCCTCACGGCGGGCGGCCACGGCGCTCTCCTCGGCGGCGGCCGCGCCGTTTTCGGCGGCCTCGGCCTCTCGTATCTCGTCAAGGAGGGCGCGGCGGCGCTCCTCGGCATCGGCAAGCCGCCCGCCCTGCCCACGGCGGAGCTTCAGCTCGGTGCGGCGCTTGTCTAAGGCCTCCAGCGCCCCCGGGAAGCGGTCAAGGTCAAACACCTCGCCCGCCAGGTCGTTGAGCTTTGCCGTGATGCCCACGGGGGTGCTCCCCTCCCGCGGGGTAAAGCGCGGCGTCAGGTAGACCGTACGGAGGAAGGAGTCGGCATCCACACCGAAAAGGAGCTTGCCGACGGGCCCCTCGGGAAGCGGCACGGCCTTTCCCGACAGCGTGTCCACAAGGCGCAGGGTCTCGTCAACACCTGTGGTGCCCCGCCGCTCGAAATAACGCTCCAGGCGGTACTCGCGCCCCTCCTTAAGAAAGGTGAGCGAGCCGCCGAAGCGCCCGCCCGCAAAGGGGGCGTAAAATTTAAGATCGTTTTCGAGAAGACTTTGCTTTGCCGTGCCGTCAAGGCCGTAAAGCATCACCTTCAAAAAGCCCGCCAGCGTGGATTTTCCGGCACCGTTATCCTCACGGATCTCGGTGATGGCGTCATGAAAGCGGTACTCGCGGTCGGTGGTGCCGCCAAAGGCGGCAATGGTACAGGAGACGAGCTTCATAGCGGTATCTCCTCTCCGCGCAGGGCAGAAAGCCCCGCGGCGATCACGGCGTCACGCGCATCCTCCGCAAGGGCGGAGGCCTTGACACGGCGGATGAACTCCCCCTTCAGGGAAACGCTCCCCTCGTAGGAGGCGGGGTCAAGCAGGAGACGGGTCTTGTCCACCGTCTCACAGTGGTAAAAGCGGTCACGGAGAAGGCCGTCAAGATACACGGTGTCCCGCCGCGGCGCCTCGGGGGGGAGGGCCCCCGTCAGGACCACACGCACGATGCTCTCCTCGGAGAGGGGAGCCACGGCACGGCGGACGGCGTCCTCAACGTCGGTGAGGGCCACAGCGCCCGTAAGGTCGGCCTCCACGATCTCGACCCGCCGTGCCCCGACCGAGCGGAAAACGGGCGGCCGCGAGAGGTCGTCGGTGTCGAGGATAAGAACGCCGCAGTCTCCCGTCTCGTCAAAGCCGCGCCCCGCGGGTGTGCCCGCATAGGCGTAGAGGCCGCGCTCATCCAGGGGGGCGGCGGTATGGCTGTGGTAGTGGCCAAGGGCCAGGTAATCGATGCCCCGCCCCGTAAGGCGGGAAAGGACCACCGTCCCCGCCCCGCCCTTGCCGCCCTTTTGGATAGCGCCGTGCAGGAGCACCACGTTTTTTCTGTCCTTATCGGGCGTGAGGGCCTCGTAGGGGATCGCCCCCACGGGCGAGATGCCGTAAATATCGACGTCACCGAGCGTATGGCGCTCCACTCCGTGCCAAAGACCACAAGATTTTCGGGCAGGGGCACGTCGGGGAAGGTGCCGCCGTCATGGTTGCCGGGCAGACAGAAGAAGCGTACGTCGGGCGTTTTTTTCACCGTGCCGATCACGTAATTCACCGTCTCGGCGGAGGGGCGCGCGGTGTCAAAGAGGTCCCCCGCGATCAGGACGGCCGCCGCCCCCTCACGCACGGCAAGCTCCGCAATGGCGGCAAAGGTGCCAAGCAGCTCAAGGCGGCGCCGCCGCGCCACGGTGTTTTGAAAGTGCGTGGTGCTTTGTGCGCCGAGGTGCAGGTCGGCGGTATGGATCAGCTTCATGGCACGGTTTCCTTTCCTTCTTACTACCCTATATTATAAAATAACACCTCCCCTTTGTCAAGGGAGGTCGCCCCCCGCGGCTTGACTTTTCCCGGCGCCGATGCTATAATGAACACAGCAAAAAAGAAAGGTGACACGCGATGAAGACCACGGTGTTTCTTGACCTTGACGGCACCCTGACCGACTCCCGCCCGGGGATCCTCGCCGGGGCGGCGCACGCCCTGACGGCGCTGGGGCTCCCCACCGCCCCAAGTGAGGTGACCACCGCCTTCATCGGCCCGCCGCTTTATGAGTGCTTTCGCGGCCTTTACGGCCTTGACGATGCCACGTCGCGCCGCGCCGTTACGCTCTACCGTGAGTATTACGGCACCCGCGGCCTCTTTGAGAACACGGTGTACCCCGGCATTCCCGCCATGCTCGCTTCGCTAAGGGAGGCGGGCCTCACCCTCTGCCTTGCCACGGGCAAGCCGCACGAGTACGGCCGCCGCATCGTCTCCCACTTTGGGCTCGACCGCTATATCAGCGCCGTGTACGGGGCCGAGTTTGACGGTACCCGCGGCGATAAGGCCGCACTGCTCTCCTACGCCCTTGCGGACCGCGGCCTTGCGCCAAAGGAGGCCGTGATGGTCGGTGACCGCCGCTTTGATGTGGAGGGCGCCCTGGCCGTTGGCGTTACGCCGCTTGGTGTCCTTTGGGGCTACGGTGATGCCGCTGAGCTGACCGCGGCAGGCGCCACCCACCTTGCCGCCACTCCCGCCAAGGCCGCCGCGGCGATCCTGTCGCTATAACAAAAAAAGACCGCCAAGCGGTCTTTTTTTGTTTAAAGCAGGGGCAAGAGGAGCACCATCAGGGGGATCGTCAGCGCCGAGAGTGAGGTGCCGAGCAGCACGATGCCGGCGCCCGTTTCCTGCCCCTCCCCCAGCAGCTCCGCAAAGTTCTGGACCACGGCGGCCACAGGACACGTAATGAGGACGTAAAGCGCCCGTGACAGCTCGGACGAGAGGGGAAGCAAAAGGAGAATGGCAAAGGTCGCGAGTGGCAGAAGGATCTGCTTGACGGCAATGATGAGATAAAGGGCGGGCTTGCCGAACACCGCACGGAAGGGCGTAACGGCCAGGCGCATGCCCATAATGATCATGCAAAGCGGCGTTGCCATGCGGCCCAGCATCACGATCATCTCGTCCAGCATCGGGTGGATAAGCTCCCCCGGCGTTGTGTTGGTGAAAAAGAAGGGGAGCGCCACGTAAAAGCCGATGAGCGCGGGGTTTAAGAAGATCTTTTTAAGACTGATATAGCGGCGGTCCTGCGAGATGACGGCGCACCCCGCCGTCCAGGCCACCATGTTGATCGAGAGCGAGCACATCGCGGAGCAGGCCAGGGTGTTGGGGAACTCGGGCAGGATCGCCTCAAGGATCGGGATCCCCATAAAGGCGTAATTTCCAAGCGCTGTGGCCACGGTGTAGATACGGAAGCGCGCGTCGGCCATCTTTTTGCGGAAAAGGAAGTAGAACAGCCCGATCATGCCCACCTGGATCAGGAGCGTCACAAGGAGGATGATCCCCATCTCAAGAAGGAGGGTGGGCGTGTACTCCACGCGCGTCATCGTGTAGATGAGCAGGAGCGGCTGGCACACGTACATGAGGAGCTTGGAAAAGGGCGTGATGGAAGCGGCGGAAAGCGCCTTTGTCTTAATGAACAAAAACCCGGGCAGAGCGTAAAGCAGCATCATTGCCACGGTGGTAAAGGCCGTCAGCATGGTCGTCATAGGGATACCTCAAAGCACCATTGGTGTTAATACGTCCATTATACCACACCGCCTTCGGTTTCGAAAGTGCCAAAAATGCAATAAAAAAAGCGGCGACAGTGCAATATTTGCAATTCCATTTTTCGGGGGAAAGGCCTATAATGGGGGCGAAGAAATGTGATAAGGAGGTCACACGATGCGTTCTTCCTTCAAGCGTTTGTTTTCCTCCCGTCATGAGCTGGATATGAGCGAGGGCAGGATCTCCTCGCTTCTTATCCGTTATGCCGTTCCCGTGCTTTGCGGGAACATTTTTATGTACCTTTACAATATGGTGGACGCCTGGGTGCTGGGCCGCTCGGGCCAGACCGAGGCATACGCCGCCGTCGGCAGTCTTTCGGGCGTGATCCAGACGATCGTTGCCGTCTTTTGGGGCTTTGCCGCGGGTGCCGAGATCCTGACGGCGCGCGTCTTTGGCTCGCACGACCGGGAGCGCGTCTCCCGTGCGGCACATACCGCCATGGGCTTTACGCTGATCCTCGGTATCGTCCTGACGGCCGTGGGCCTTCTGGCGGCGCCCCTCGCGCTCCGCTTTCTCCTGGGTGCCGACAGCGACCCGGAGATCTACCGTCACGCCCGCACCTACCTTCTCATCTTCTTTGCGGGGCTGACCCCGATGCTCGTCTACAATATGGGCGCGGGGCTCCTCCGCTCCATCGGTGACACGCGCCGCCCCTTCGTCTTTCTTACCACGGCCTCGGTCATCAACATCGTCCTTGATGCCGCCTTCGTCTTCGTCTTTGACTTTGGCGTGGCGGGTGTGGCGTGGGCCACGGTCATCGCCCAGCTGGTGGCCGCCGTGATGACGGTCACGGTCCTTTTCCGTACCGAGGCGCCCGTCCGTCTCTCGCTCCGCCGTCTGCGGCTCGATCGGGCACTCTTTTTCGGGATGCTGGTCCTGGCCATCCCCGCCGCCCTCACCCGCTCGGTCGGCTCGGTCTCGGCGGCTTTGATGCAGTCGTACATTGCGGGGGCGGACGGAGAGCAGGCCCTGGTGATGGGCAGCTACACCACCTACAATAAGCTGGCGGTCTTCTTCACCCAGCCCACCGCCGCCCTCGGGGCGGCCGTCGCCACCTTCGTTTCCCAGAACCTTGGCGCAGGGCGGGTCTCTCGGGCGCGCCGCGGCGTTGCCGTAGCGCTTGGTCTTGCCGTCACGGTGACGGCGCCCCTCGTTCTCTTCCGCATCCTTCTTGCGGAGGAGCTGCCGTACATCTTCATTGATAATGCCGCCATTGCCAAAACGGCCGCGGGGCTCTTTCTTTACCTCTCCCCCACCCCCCTTCTCGTTTCTTTCTCCTCTCCCTTCTCCAGTGGGCTGAACGGCGCGGGCAAGAACTTCATCACGATGCTCCTCTCCTTTTTGCAGGTCGCCCTCGCTCAGCTGTACCTCTACCTTGTCGTCCGCTACGTGGCCAACGACATTCTGACGATCACCTTCGGGGAGGTGCTGGTCAGCGGTCTTACGGCGCTTCTTGCCTTCCTTTCCTTCCTTCTCTTTATGCCGCGCGAGAGGGGGATGGGCCGATAAGGCCCGCCCCCTCAAAAAAATTTTCAAAAACCCCTTGACAAGCGAGGGGAAAGCGTGTATAATACCCATGTTGAACCAAAGACAGCAGGTTCCCGTAAAAGTGCTGAGCACCAACCTGCCGAGGTGAAATGTGAAAAATTCCCGCTTTTTGCGGTTTGCTTTCCTTTTCTATCGGCGTTGGCGTCGGGAAAAGGATTTTTTATTTCATACGGAGGTAAAAGAAATGCCCAGTCAGAAGATTCTTGCCGCAAAGCAGGAAGCCGTCGCAACCCTGGCAGCTAAGATGCGTACCGCATCTGCCGGTGTGCTTGTGAAGTACGAAGGCATTACCGTCGAGGACGATACCAAGCTTCGCGCCGCTCTCCGCGCCGCGGGTGTTGAGTACGCCGTTCTGAAGAACTCGATCACGGGCCGCGCCTGTGATGAGGTCGGCTTCGGCGCTCTCAAGGAGCATCTCGTCGGTATGACCGCGCTGGCCGTCAGCCAGGACGATCCCGTTGCCGCCGCAAAGATCATGAAGGAATACGCCGAGAAGGTGGAGACCTTTGAGATCAAGGCCGGCTTTGTTGAGGGTGAGGTTCTGGATCAGAACGGTGTTATGGCTCTTGCCGATATTCCCTCGCGTGAGACTCTCATTGCGAAGATGCTCGGCAGCATGATGGCGCCCCTTTACAGCTTTGCTCGCGTTCTCCAGGCCAAGATCGACAAGGACGGCGAGGCCGCCCCGGCCGAGGCCTAAGCCCACGCTCCGCGTAGCGTAACCAACCAAAAACAAAAAACAAAAAGAAAGAACGATTTTATCGGAGGTTAAATTATCATGGCTAGCGAAAAGATCACCCAGATTCTCGAAGAAGTTAAGGCTCTCACCATTCTCGAGCTTGCCGACCTTGTGAAGGCGCTTGAGGAGGAGTTCGGCGTCAGCGCCGCTCCCGTTGCCGTTGCCGGTGCCGCCGTTGCCGGTGCTGCCGCTCCCGCCGCTGAGGAGAAGACCGAGTTTGACGTCATCCTCAAGGCCTTTGGCGACAAGAAGCTCGACGTCATCAAGGCGATCCGTAACATCACGGGTCTCGGCCTGAAGGAGGCCAAGGACATGGTCGAGGGTGCCCCCAAGACCGTCAAGGAAGGCGTCACGAAGGAAGAGACCGACAAGGTTGCCGAGGAGCTTAAGGCTGCCGGTGCCGAGGTCGAGATTAAGTAATCTCTCTCGGGCAAAAATTTCGGCATAACCGAAAAAAGAGGTGGCTTTTGCCACCTCTTTTTCTATCGCGCCTCTCGCGCACTTGACGTACGAAAGTACGCCTGCGGCTCGAGAAACGCGATTTCTTCTCGAAATTTTTTAGCCCGAGCCAATGCATTATAATTTCGGCATAACCGAAAAAAGAGGTGGCTTTTGCCACCTCTTTTTCTATCGCGCCTCTCGCGCACTTGACGTACGAAAGTACGCCTGCGGCCCGAGAAACGCGATTTCTTCTCGAAATTTTTTAGCCCGAGCCAATGCATTATAATTTCGGCATAACCGAAAAAAGCAAGCACATTGTGCTTGCTTTTTTCTATCTCCGTTCCCGCGCGCTTGACGTACTCTTGTACGCCTGCGGCCATACCAAAGAAAAAAGCGCCCCTTGGGGCGCTTTTTTGTATTATCCCGCGGTAGCGGGAACGGGCGACTCCTTGGCGGCGTCCTCGGCGGCAAAGCGGCGCTTGACCCGTCGATAAAGGACAAGGAGGATCGCAAGGCCGGAGAAGGTACCGAGAATCCACGAGGCGGGGTAGAGGAGATAGATCATACGGAGGTTGTAGGCGATCTCTCCCTCGATCATCAGGTGAGGAAGCACCAGCTTCAGATAGATGATGCGGATCACGATGTTGGAGAACATCGAGTTCATGAGCGAGGTGAAGGAATACCCGATACCGCGGATCCCCTCTTGAACCATGGAGATCGAGCCGTTGAAGATATAGGCGATGCTGACCGTGGTGATGCGGACAAAGCAAAGGTCAAGCACCAGCTCGGTGTCGGTGAGGATCGAGCAGAGCGGCCGTCCGACAAAGAGCAGAGCCACGCCCAGCGTGCCGCACACCGCCAGCTGAAGCAAAAACGTGATGCCAAGCACGCGCTTCACTCGGTCCATACGGTGGGCGCCGTAGTTTTGGCTGACCACAGCCAGGTTGGCGGCACCGATCGCGTGGGAGGCCTCAAGAATAAAGCCATCGAATTCCTTGGTGACAGAATACGAGGTGGTGGCGGCCTCGCCGAGGCGGTTGATCTCGGTGATCGTCAGGACGTTGGCAATGGAAAAGAGCGATTTGGAGAGCGCCAAGGGCAGACCGACCACCAAAAGCTCCCGCAGCTCCTCACGCGAAATGCGGAAGTAGCGGCGCTCAAGCTTGGCATAGCCGTCGTTTTTCAGGATGACCGTCAACGTAGCCACGGCGCAAAAGGCGTTGGAGGCCACGGTGGCCACGGCCACGCCCTCAATGTCCCAGCCGACGACCGCCACAAAGAAAACGTTGAGCACAACGTTCATGGCACCGCCGATGATCAGAAAGTACAGGGGGCGCACGGTATCGCCTACGGCGCGCAGGATCGTGGCGCTGAAGTTGTAAATGAGGAGGACGGGAGCGCCGAGGAAGTAGATGCGGAGGTAGGTCGCGGCATAGGGAAGCACGCTCTCGGGGCAGTCGGTCCAGCGGAGAAAGGATTCGGCGCAGAGGATGCCCACCACCGTAATGATAAGACCGAAGAAGATGCTGCAAAACATGGAGGTGCCCACAAAGCGGCGGGATTTTTCCATGTCCTTGGCGCCCTTGCACCGCGCCACCGCCACGTTGGCGGACAGCGTCAGGCCCGTAAAGGCACCGACCAGAAGGTTCACGATGTTGGTGGAAGCACCCACGGCGGCAATCGCGCTATCGTTTTTCGTAACGATGCCAAGGACCGAGAGATCGGCCGCGGTAAAGAGAAGCTGCAGCACGTTCACCCCGATGATCGGCAGGGCGTACAGTATCATGTTTTTTAGCAACGGACCATGTGTGAAGTCTATTTCCCGGCGCTTGACCATTGCAGTGCTCCTCCTCGTTTTTTGCTTTTGTCTAACAATGATTCTATCACACGCGCATAGGAAAGTCAATCGAGATAATAACGAAAAATTTTCGTTATCCTCGGCCTTCCCGCTCGGCGTTTTTCCTCTTGCAAACCCGCCCCGTCTATGCTATAATGAAAGCGAGATCTCATTCTACGAGGTATACGCTATGAAGCAACCGGTCAAGCTCCTGCGCCTGGATCCGCGTGCCAAGCTCCCCACCTACGGGAGTGCCGCGGCGGCGGGAGCCGATCTTTACGCCCTTCTCGACGCCCCCCTCACGGTGAACGCAGGGGAGACCGTCCTTGTCCGCACGGGGGTGGCAGTCGCCCTTCCCGAGGGGACGGTGGGGCTCATCTGCGCCCGCAGCGGCCTTGCCACCAAGCGCGGCCTGGCCCCCGCCAATAAGGTCGGCGTGATCGACGCCGACTACCGCGGTGAGCTTCTTGTGGCGCTCCATAACCACGGCACGGCTCCCGCCACGCTTGAGCCACTCGAGCGCGTGGCCCAGCTTCTCATCGTGCCGTATATCACCGCCGAGTTTTGCGAGTGTGACACGCTGGACGGCACCGCGCGCGGCGCGGGCGGCTTCGGCTCCACGGGGGCGCTCTGAATGCGGCGCGCCTTAGAGGGGCTTGTGGACTTCCACGCCCATTGCCTGCCGGGGGCCGATCACGGCGCCCCCTCCCTCTCCGTGGCGGTGGCACAGCGCCGCCTGATGAAGGAGGCAGGGCTTTCCGCCGTGGTGGCAACGCCCCACTTCTATTCCCATAAGGAGGTGTCGGTCGATGCCTTCCTTACCCGGCGGGACGGGGCCGCCGCCGCCCTCCTCTCCGCCGCGCCCGAGGGACCGGCGCTCTACCTTGGGGCGGAGGTGCTGGTCACCCCCGGCCTTGACGAGATGGAGGGGCTTTCCCGCCTTTGCATCAAGGGGACCGACATTCTCCTTCTTGAGATGCCGCTGGGCGGCTGGTCGCGCGAGTGCGTCCGCACGCTCGAGCGCATCGCCAAAATGGGGGTCACCCCGCTCCTTGCGCACATCGACCGATACCCGATCACCGACCTTGAATACCTTTTTGAAAGCTCGCGCTTGCTTTATCAGATCAACGCCGTGGCCATCCTTGGCCTTTCCTACCGCGCCCGCTACTTCCGCCATATGGTAAGGGCGGAGGCCGTGGCCGCCTTTGGGAGCGACCTCCACGGGGCGCACCCCGCCGCTTACCGCGCCTTTCTCCGCGCTGTCCGCCGCGCCCGTGCGGGCGCCCTTACGGTGGCGGCCCATTCGGCCGAGCTGCTTTCCCGCGCTATCCCCGCCACCCCTTCGGAGGAATAAGCACACGCAACGCAAAAAACCGACCTTATGTAAAGCTCACTTTACATAAGGTCGGTTTTCTTTTTTGATATTACTTTTGGATCCTCTCGCAAAGGTAGGGGATCGCCCGCTCAAACTCCACGCCGTAATTCACGTGGTCGGGGTTCCCAAGCGTCAGCGCGATGCACTCCACCGTGTAGTCGGCGGCCACGCGGAGCGCCTCCTGATAGTCACCCCCGCGGACAAGGGCGCCCGTAAAGGCCGAGGCAAAGATGTCCCCCGTGCCGTGGAAGGCGGCAGGCAGATGCTCACGACAATAGTAGAAGTATTCGTCCTTCTCGCTGTCGTACGCCATGGCACCCAGCTTTCCCGCTTCCAGACTGACACCCGTCAGGATGGCAATGCGCGGTCCAAGGGCGGCAAGCTTTTTCAGCATGTCACGGACGTACGCCTCGTCGTAATTCTCTCCGGGGTAGGGCACGCCGAGCATAAAGGCGGCCTCGGTCATATTGGGGAGAATGATATCGGCCTTGCCGCAGAGCTTGGCCATCTCCCGCGCGAACGCCTCGGTAAAGCCGGGGTAGAGCTTGCCGTTGTCCGCCATCACGGGGTCGACCACACGGTAACCGCCGCGGTAAAGGTCAAAAAGGCGGGAGACGATGTCCAGCTGCCGCTGTGAGCCGAGGTAGCCCGTGTAAACGGCAGAGAAGTCAAGCCCCTCGGCCACCCAGTGATCGATGATGCCGTCAAGGTCGTCGGTCAGATCGCGGAAGGTATAGCCGCGGAACATCGTGTGGGTGGAAAGGACGGCCGTCGGCAGGATCGCACACTCAATGCCCATGGCCGAGACGATCGGCAGGGCCACGGTCAGGGAGCATTTCCCGATGCAGGAGATATCCTGAACGGTAAGAATTCGTTTCATAAATGCCTTCTTTCAATAAAGCGAGAACGGAGTGCCGTGGCACTCCGTTCCTTTTCGTTAGCGGTAGCGCTCGGTGTGGGCCTCGTAGGTCGTATGAAGAAGCTCATGCGCCTTATGAGAGTTGGGTTCACCGAGGAAGTCGTCGTACAGCTTCTTGATCTGGGGGTTGTTGTGCGACTGGCGGATCACCTGGCGCTCATCCTCGCTGTAGAGGGCGGCGGCACGCTTATCCTTGTAGGTATCGAGAATGTCGGGATCCTCGTTCGGCAGGAGCGAGGGACGGACGTAGGGCTGGCCGCCGCCGCAGATGCAGCCGCCGGGGCAACCCATGATCTCGATGAAGGTGTAGGGCGATTTGCCGGCACGGATATCGTCAAGGAGGGGCTTGGCATTCTTCATGCCGTGAGCAATGGCGATCTTAACGTCCATGCCGCCCATCGTAACGGTCGCCTCGCGGATGCCGTCAAAGCCGCGGACCGCGGTAAAGGCGATCTCCTTGTACTCCTTGCCCTCAAGCACGAAGTAGGCCGTACGCAGGGCCGCCTCCATAACGCCGCCCGTCACGCCGAAGATGACACCGGCGCCCGTGTAATCACCAAGCAGGTCGGCGTCAAACTCCTCGTCGGGGAGCTTGGCAAAGTTGATGCCCGAGCGCTTGATGAGGTCGCCAAGCTCACGGGTGGTAAGCACGGCGTCCACGTCCTTGATGCCGTCCTTCTGGAGCTGAGGACGCTCCTTCTCGTACTTCTTCGCCGTGCAGGGCATGATCGAGACCACAAAGATGTCCTTGGGGTCAAGACCGTTACGCTCGGCGTAGTAGGACTTCAGGATCGCACCCATCATCTCGTGGGGCGACTTGCAGGAGGAGAGGTGACCGAGAAGATCACCGTAGTAGTACTCGGCGTAGTTGACCCAGCCGGGCGAGCAGGAGGTGATCATCGGGAGCTTACCGCCGTTCTTCACGCGGGAGAGAAGCTCGGTGGCCTCCTCCATGATCGTGAGGTCAGCGGCAAAGTTCGTGTCGTACACCTTGTTAAAGCCAAGGCGGCGCAGGGCAGCCACCATCTTACCGGTGACGGCCGTGCCGATCTTCATGCCAAACTCCTCGCCAAGCGCGGCGCGGACGGCGGGGGCCGTCTGCACAACAACGTGCTTGCCCTCGGACATGGCCTTGTCGATCTTGGCGATCTCGGAGATCTCGGCAAGCGCGCCCGTGGGGCAAACGCTCACGCACTGACCGCAGAGGATGCAGGGCGAGTCGGCAAAGGAACGGTTGCCGGCAGGAGCCACGATCGTGGCAAAGCCACGGTTCTCAAAGCCGAGGATGCCAAGGCCGTGGGCGTTCTTGCAGCGCTCAACGCAGCGGCCGCAAAGCACGCACTTGGAGGTGTCACGGGTGATGGAGGGGGTGAGGCTGTCGACCGTCACAGGGGTCTTCTCGCCCTCAAACATATCCTCGCGGGCACCCGTGAGCTTTGCCACGTGCAGAAGCTCGCAGTTGCCGTTCTTCGAGCACTGCTGGCAGTTCTTGTTGTGGTTGGAGAGCAGAAGCTCCACCGAGGTGCGGCGGGCCGCCGCTGCCTTCGGGCTTGAGATGCGGATCTCCATGCCCTCGGCCACAGGATACACGCACGCCGCCACAAGGCCGCGGGCGCCGGTGGCCTCAACAAGGCACACGCGGCAGGAGCCGCGGGAGCACTCGCCGTGGTTGAAGGCGCAAAGCGAGGGGATCTCGTAGCCGCAGATACGGGCGGCCTCCAGAATGGTCAGGCCCTCCTCAACAACGTAGGGCTGACCCTCGATCTTAATATTTACGTTAGCCATTTTCGCATCTCCTCCTTAGTCCTTGATGATGGCGCCAAACTTGCACGAGGCAATGCAGAGGCCACACTTGATGCACTTGTCGGCATCGATCACAAAGGGCGACTTGATCTCGCCCGAGATGGCGTTCACGGGGCACTTGCGGGCGCAGAGGCTGCAGCCCTTGCACTTCTCGGGAACGATCTTGTACTGCATCAGGTTCTTGCAGACCTTGGCGGGACACTTCTTGTCAACGATGTGGGCAATGTACTCGTCCTCAAAGTGGGCAAGCGTCGAGAGGATCGGGTTGGCGGCCGTCTGACCGAGCGCGCAGAGCGAGTTGGTCTTGACCGTCTCACCAAGCTCACGCAGCTCCTCAAGATCCTTCATGGTACCCTTACCGTCGGTGATACGGGTCAGGATCTCCAGCATACGCTTGGTACCGATACGGCAGGGCGAGCACTTACCGCAGGACTCATCGCAGATAAACTCCATGTAGAACTTCGCAACGTCGACCATGCAGTTGTCCTCGTCCATGACGATGGCACCGCCCGAGCCCATCATCGAGCCCTTGGCCACGAGGTTGTCAAAGTCGATCGGCTCGTCAAGGAACTCCGCCGTCAGGCACCCGCCCGAGGGGCCACCCGTCTGGATCGCCTTGAAGGCCTTGCCGCCGGGGATACCGCCGCCGATGTCGTACACCAGCTCGCGGAGCGTCGTACCCATGGGGATCTCCACAAGGCCGACGTTGTTGACCTTACCGCCGAGGGCAAAGACCTTGGTGCCCTTCGACTTCTCGGTGCCGCACTCGGCAAACTTGGCCGCGCCCTCACGCAGGATGTAGGGCACGCAGGCCAGCGTCTCCACGTTGTTAACGATCGTGGGCTTGCCCCAAAGACCCTTCACAGCAGGGAAGGGCGGGCGGGGACGCGGCATACCGCGCTGACCCTCGATCGAGTTCAGAAGCGCCGTCTCCTCACCGCAGACGAAAGCGCCGGCGCCGAGACGAATGTGGGCCTGGAAGGAGAAGCCGGAGCCAAAGATGTTGTCGCCAAGCAGGCCGATCTCGTTGGCCTGCTCAATGGCCAGGCGCAGGCGGCGGACCGCCGTCGGGTACTCGGCACGGACGTAGAAGTAGCCGTTCTTCGCACCGATGGCATAGCCGGCAATGGCCATACCCTCGATCACGGCCAGGGGGTTGCCCTCGAGGATCGAGCGGTCCATGAAGGCGCCGGGGTCACCCTCGTCACCGTTACAGACCACGTACTTGTCCTCATTGTCCTGAGCAAAGGCGAACTGCCACTTGCGGCCGGTGGGGAAGCCACCGCCACCGCGACCGCGGAGGCCGGAGTCAAGGACCTCCTTAATGACGTCGGCACGGTCCATGGTCAGGGCGCGGGCAAGACCGGCGTAAGCGCCGTAGCCCAGGGCCTCGTCAATGCTTTCGGGGTTGATGGTGCCGCAGCCGTGCAGGGCCACGCGCTTCTGCTTCTTGTAGAAGTTGATGTCGTCCTGACGGGCGATCGGCTTGCCCGACTCGGGCTCCACGAAGAGCAGGCGCTCCACGACCTCACCGCCGATAAGATCCTTTTCCACGATCTCCTCAACGTCCTCAAGCTTCACAAGACGGTAGAGGGTGTCCTCGGGATAGATCTTCACAAAGGGCCCCTGCGAGCAGTAGCCAAAGCAACCGACCTGGTTGACCGAAACGCGGTCGGCAAGACCCCGCTCGGCAATGAGATCGGCGATCTTCTTCTGGATCTCGGCGGAATTCGACGAAAGGCAGCCGGTACCGCCGCAAAGCACGACGGCGCGCTTGCCGTCCTTACCGTTGAACTTATCCTTCAGCGCATCGGTGCAGGCACAGATCTTTTTCTCGAGCTCTGCAGTATTCTTGATCTTGCTCATGCCTCGGCACCTCCAAGCTTTCTGTATTCTTCCACAATGGCGGGAACGTCGGAAACGGCCAGCTTCGGATAGACCTTGCCGTTAATGGTCACGGCAGGGGCGATACCGCAAGCGCCGATGCAGCGGAGCGCGTCCAGCGTAAAGAGACCGTCCTCCGAGGTCTCACCGGGAGCGATGTTCAAAAGCTCCGAGAATTTGTCAATGATCTGCTGAGCCCCCTTGACGTAGCAAGCCGTACCGAGGCAGCAGCCGATGATGTACTTACCCTTCGGCTTCAGCGAGAAGAACGAATAGAAGGTGACAACACCGTAGATCTCGGCCACCGAGATGCCGGTCTTCTCCGAGACAAGCTCCTGGACCTCGATCGGAATATAGCCGTATTCCGTCTGAATGTCACTGAGAATCATCATCAGAGGTGTGGTTTCGTTGGCGTATCTGTCGCAGATCTCGGAGATCTTTTTGACAGCCGCCTCATTGAGATGAGCCATGAGGTTCCTCCTTATCTGTCGCGGTATCCCTACCGCCATTATTACCATCGTTCATTATAACATAGCGCACAAGGAAAGTCAAGAGAGGAAACGAGGGATTTCGACGAAAGTAAAGGAAAAAAAGAAAACTGTCGGGAAAAGCAAAAAAGCCAAGAACAGGCGTTAGAATTTTTTGCGAAGATCAGCGAAAAAAAGACACGGCAGCCGAAGCTGCCGTGTCGGGAATTGTGGGGTAAGAGGATCACTCGGCCGCCGTGGTGGGCCAAAGCTTAGCGGCGTCCGCCACGTGAATCTCAATGATGACCTGCATGGCGTTGGCGCCGGCGCCGGGCATCGTCGTCGGGATGTGCTGGTACCATCTTCCGCCGATGTACTGCGGGCGGGGAGGAGCACCGTCACCGTCCACGACCGTGGTGCTCATGGCCTCGCCGTTGATCTTGGCATCGGTGTAGGGCGAGCCAAGCCCCCCCGCCGCCGTGTAATCCTGAGCAAAGGGATCGTCGGTACGGGCGGCGTTGGTGGCCATAATGGCGTTGAACGCCTGCAGCTTGTCGGTACCGTACTCCTTGGTAGGCGTCAGGGCCACCGGGAACCCGCCGAGATA
>JAFQWT010000068.1 GCA_017407375.1 Clostridia bacterium | reverse complement strand
TTTGCGCTTGACTTCCCCTCGATCATGGTCTCCCATTCCGCGATCCCCGCGCTTCAAAACGATGCCGAGGACGGCGTGTATCCCACCGCCACCCTCTCCTACGATCTGACGACAACGCTTCTCCGCCAAAAGCTCGGCTTCCGCGGTGTGACCGTGACCGATGCACTCATTATGGGCGGCTTTTCCGGTGAGAACGCCGTGGAGAATACGATACGCTCGTTCCTTGCGGGCAACGACGTTTTGCTGTGGCCCCGGGTGGAATACATCGACGAGATGGAAAAGCGGATCCTTGCCGGGGAGATCGATATGCGGCGGCTTGACGAGGCCGTGGAGCGCATCTGGCGGCTGAAGGCCGAGTTCGGCGTGCTGGACGGGCACGTCAACTCCTCCCAGGAGCCGGTCGAGTTTTTCCGCAACATCGCAAAGGAGGCGGCCGCCAAGGGGCTGACGCTGGTGAGCGATGACCGAGGGCTGTTTCCTCTGGACCGCGAGCGCATCAAGAGCGTAAAGATCGTGGGGGTGACACCCGACGACAAGGAATACGAGACCCTTACGGCTCTTTGTGACGAATTTGAAAAGCGGGGCATCCGCGCTACGATCCGCCGCAACGGCTGGGTCACCTCACTGGAGCCGGAGCTGGAGCAGAACGACCTGATGCTCTTTGCTCTCTCCCGCAACGTCCACCGCCCGATCGGCCCCCTTGACTTTTGGGGCGGCGAGGCCACCACAATCTGGTCCTCCAACTCTCTGCCACGAGGTAAGGTGGCCGTGATAAGCTTTGGCACCCCCTATCTCTACAAGTATTACCACGAGTCGCGCCTCCCCTACATCAATGCCTATGGCTGCTCGGCCGAGGCGGTGAAGGCAGTGGTAGCGGCCATGCTGGGCGAGGCCCCCTTCCCGGGGAAAACACCGCTCAAAAGGATCTACTGACCCGAAAAAAGCGAGAAAAACGACAAGAAAACATAACAAAAAGCCGCCCGACGGGCGACTTTTTCGTTTGTTTAATTCTTCGGCAGAAGCTCGCTCTTGCCGCCCATGTAGGGGCGGAGCGCCTCGGGAATGGCGACCGAGCCGTCGGCACGGAGGTTGTTCTCAAGGAAGGCGATGAGCATACGCGGCGGCGCTACCACGGTGTTGTTCAGGGTGTGGGCGAGGTACTTCCCTTCCTTACCCGCCACGCGGATGCGGAGGCGGCGTGCCTGCGCATCACCGAGGTTTGAGCAGCTGCCGACCTCAAAATACTTCTTCTGGCGGGGGGACCACGCCTCCACGTCGATCGACTTGACCTTCAGGTCGGCAAGGTCACCCGAGCAGCACTCCAGGGTGCGGACGGGGATATCGAGCGAGCGGAAAAGGTCAACGGTGTTCTGCCAGAGCTTATCAAACCACATAGGGCTCTCCTCGGGGCGGCAAACCACGACCATCTCCTGCTTTTCAAACTGATGGATGCGGTAGACACCGCGCTCCTCAAGCCCATGGGCGCCCTTCTCCTTGCGGAAGCAGGGAGAATAGCTCGTGAGGGTATAGGGCAGCTCGGCCTCGGGCACGATCTGGTCGATGAACTTGCCGATCATCGAATGCTCACTGGTGCCGATGAGGTAGAGGTCCTCGCCCTCGATCTTGTACATCATGGCCTCCATTTCGGCAAAGCTCATGACGCCCGTCACCACGTCCGAGCGGATCATAAAGGGAGGAATGCAGTAGGTAAAGCCGCGGTCGATCATAAAGTCGCGGGCGTAGGAGATGACGGCCGAATGGAGACGGGATAATTATTTGTATACTGGTTGCTTGTAGAATAATCGAC
>JAFQWT010000067.1 GCA_017407375.1 Clostridia bacterium | reverse complement strand
GACACAGAGGGTCTCGATTCTCGGTTTTTGCATGGGGATTACCTCCTAAAAAATGACTTTGGCGGTGCTTGCCGCCCTGCGGTTAGAGTGTTACCTTCCGATAGGTGTGGCCGACGGCGGGAAGGAAGACGTCAAGAATGTCGGCGACCTTCAGGCGGAGCGACGAGGTGTTGACGAGGGGATGGACGCCCACGGCCTCGGCCTCGAGGATGTCCTTATCGATAAGCAGCGCGACCTCCCTCTCGGTGTCGTGCATAAGGCCGAGGACACTCGCCGAGCCCGGCTCGGTGCGGAGCAGGCGCTCCATCTCCTCGGGGGTGGCAAACGAGAGGCGGGCCGAGCCGATCTCTGCCGAGAGGTCCTTCGTGCGGAAGGGCTTGTCACCCGGCATCAGGAGGAGATAGTAAGCCGTGTGCTGGCGGTTGGTGAGAAAGAGATTCTTGCAGACCGCGACACCGAGCTGGCGCTCAACGGCGAGGCAGTCCTCCATGGTGGCGGCGGGGGCATGGTCCACGTGGGTATAGGCAATGCCGAGGCGGTCAAGGGTATCGTAGACCGCCAGCTCCTTCTCGGTACGCCCCGAAAGCGAGGCGGGGCGCCCCTCACAAAGCGCGCTCATACCGTGAAGGTGGCAATATCGACCTCGGTCTGCTCACCCGACTGCATATCGCGCAGCTGGGCACGGCCCGAGGCGACCTCGGTATCGCCGAGGATGAGGGTGTAGGCGGCGCCGAGCTTGCCGGCGTACTTCATCTGGGCCTTGAGCGAGCGCTCCATCAGGTCGCACTCGGCATAGATGCCCGCGCGGCGCAGGCGCTCACAGGTGGCCATGGCCGTGACGGTGGCCGCCTTGCCGAGGGGGGCAACGTAGATGCGGGGGGTGACGGCGGGCACGTCCGCCGTGCCTGCGGCGCGCATGGCGAGGATGAGGCGGGTGATGCCCATACCGAAGCCGATGCCGGGGAGGGCGGGACCGCCGAGCGACTCGACAAGCCCGTCATAGCGGCCGCCGCCGCAGACCGTGCTTTGCGCACCGATGCCGTCGGCAATGAATTCAAAGACGGTGCGGGTGTAATAGTCGAGGCCGCGGACGATCGAGGGATCGACCGTGTAGGAGATGCCCATGGCGTCAAGCATTGAGCAGAGCTCGTCAAAGTGGGCGCGGCACCCCTCGCAGAGGTGGTCCACCGTACGGGGGGCGGCAGGGGCGAGGGCGGCGCACTCGGGATTTTTGCAGTCGAGAAGGCGGAGGGGGTTACGGCCGAGGCGGTCACGGCAGGTGTCGCAAAGCGTGGCCTCGTTCGACTTATAATAGCCGACCAGCGCCTCGCGGTAAGCAGGGCGGCAGCACTTGCAGCCGATGGAATTCAAGTGGAGCGTCACACCGCGGAGCCCCAGGCGCGAAAGGACCGAGGCGGCCACGGCGATGACGGTGGCGTCCGCCGTTGGAGACTCACTCCCGAAGGTCTCGGTGCCGAACTGGAAGAACTCACGGCTGCGGCCCGCCTGCGGGGCCTCGTGACGGAAGCAGTTGATGATGTAATAGAACTTCTGCGGCATGGCGGCCACGTGCAGGCCGTTTTCAATGAGTGCGCGCACGACTGAGGCCGTTCCCTCGGGACGGAGCGAGATCGAGCGGCCCTCGTCACGGTCGGCAAAGGTGTACATCTCCTTCTGCACAACGTCGGTGGTATCGCCGACGCCGCGGACAAAGAGATCGGTGTTTTCAAAGGTGGGGGTGCGGATCTCGCCGAAGCCGTAGCGCTCGGCCTCCTCACGGACAATGGCCTCGATCTTCCGGAAAAGCGGGGTCTCGTCGGGAAGGATGTCCATCGTTCCCTTGATCTTCTGTATCACGGTGTTAGTCTCCCTTCAGGCATTGGTAGGATGCGTCGAGAAGCTCGCGAAGGCGGTCGTCGTTCCCAAGGTAGGCGTGCATGCCGAGCAGGGCCTCAAAGGCGGTGGCCTGCCGATAATCGGCATCGCTCGCGTGCTTTGGGCGCTGCAGGTGCTTGGAATTGGCGGCGCGGCGGCAAAGGTCGCGCTCCTCCTCACTAAGACACGGGGTGAGCGCCGCGAGGATCGCCGCCTGCGAGGCGGCATTGACGATACGCGCCGAGAACTCGTGCAAGCGGCCCGACTTGGCAAGCCCGAGAGCAACGGCACGGCGGCGAATGTCCAGACTGTGAACGGCATCGCCAAGATACGCCAGCGCCGCCACGGTCGGCAGGGACGCCGCGAGGAGCTTTCCTTCCTCCATACGCATTCTCCTTTTGTTTACTCCCCGTATTGTAGCACAAATCGCGCGCGCTTTCAAGTATTTTCTATAAAAATAAATAAAATGGCGCCCACGGCGGCGGGGGGCTTGCAATTTGCGCGGGGTTTATGGTATACTGTACGGTGAAGAAAAATTGCCGAAGGACGGAAAAATGCCGACCATGACCGAAGAATATGCCTACATAGAAAGAAATCTCCGCAACGTCCGCGCTCGCCTTGCCGCCGCTGCCGCAAGAGCGGGGCGCCCCGTGCCACGCCTCATTGCCGTGACCAAAAGCGCCGATGACGGCGAGGTCCGCGCCCTTCTCGGCTTGGGGATCGACGCCATTGCCGAGAACCGCCCGCAGCTATTCTCTGCCCGCGCCGCGCTCATTGACGAGGCAGACACCGACACCGAGATCCACCTCATCGGGCATTTGCAGACCAACAAGGCAAAGACCGTGGTCGGTCGGGCGGCCCTCATTCAGTCGCTGGATTCCGAGCGGCTGGCGGCGGAGCTCCAGAAGCAGGCCGAGCGCCACGGACTTACTGTCCCCGTCCTCATCGAGGTGAACTCGGGGCGTGAGGAGGCCAAGGGCGGGCTCCTGCCCGAGGAGGTCGATGCCTTTGCCGCCGCCCTCCGCGCTTACCCCGCTATTACGCCCCTCGGGCTTATGACGATGGGTCCCGACTGCGAGGATCCCGAGGATTACCGCCCCTACTTCCGCCTTGTGCGAGAGGCCGCCGAGCGTCTTTCGGCGGCGGGACTGCTCCCGCCCTCTCCCCTCCTTTCGATGGGGATGAGCACGAGCTACGAGGTGGCCGCCGAGGAGGGTGCCACCCACGTCCGCGTGGGACGGACGCTTTTTCGCAAGGACGAATAAAACGTAAAGGAGACTTGACATGTTCCGCTTCCGCAAAGCCACTTCCCCCGAAAAAGCAACCGTGGCCGCACCGTCGGCCGTTGGCGGAGCCGCGCGCCAGGCGATCCGCCTGAAGGTCATGCGGCCCGAGAAATTCTCGGATGCGCCCCTCATCGCGGATGCGCTCCTTTCGGGCGAGACGGTGGTCATACACCCCGAGGGCATGGAGCGCGAGGCGCTCCGCCATCTTTTGGATTTTCTTAGCGGCGTGACCTACGCGATCGACGGGAATATGAAGCGCCTGGGTGACGGGGTGACCTTCCTTGTGACGCCGGCGGGCGTGCCTCTTGCCGAGGCCGAGGCCGAGGAGGCCGTCCGCTCGTCTGCGCCCGCGGCTCCCGTACCGCCGCCTCCTGCGGCGCCCACCGTGACCGACCCCGTGGCGGCCATGTTCTCGTCGGTCGGTGACGACGACTGAGGGGGGACGCCATGATCGTTTTGACGGTTCTTTGCCGCACGCTCCTTATGTTGATCGAGCTTTTGCAGCTCTTTATGCTCGTGCGTGCCGTAATGTCGTGGTTTCCGCCGTCCACGGGGCGGCCCGGCCCCTTCCGCGCCTTCATCACGGGAGTGACCGAGATGGTCATTGGCCCTGTGCGGGCGTTTCTTGACCGCTTTGAGTTCGTGCGGCGGTGTCCCATTGACCTTCCCTTCCTCGTCACCTTTCTTCTATTATCCGCGGCGTCCACCTTTCTGCCGCTTGTGTGAGGTATCCGATGCGAAGCTGTAAGCACCCTAAGCTCCTTGTTCTCCTCGTCACGCTTTTCGGTATCGCGCTCGACCAGCTGACAAAGCTCATCGTCGACAGGACCATGGCCCTTGGCGAGAGCATTCCGCTGTTTGAAGGCGTTCTGCATATCACCTATATCCGCAACCGCGGCGCCGCCTTTGGCATGCTGGCCGACAACCGCTGGGTCTTTCTCACCGTTTCCACGGTGGTGATCGTTGTCCTTGCCGCCTTTCTTGCCTTGACAAAAATGCGCGATCCCCTGGCGCTGACGGCGCTTTCCATGATCCTTTCGGGCGGGATCGGCACTATGATCGACCGCTTGGCCCTTGGCTACGTCATTGACTTTATCGACTTCCGTCTTATCAATTTTGCCGTGTTCAACGGGGCCGACAGCTTTGTCTGCGTGGGGGCGGCGCTCTTCCTCCTTGCGACCCTGCTCGACCTGCGGAGGCAACCGTGACGTACACGGTCGGTAAGGAGCGCGGCGGTACGCGCCTGGATGCCTTTCTGGCGGAGGACCCCGCACTCTCCCGCTCAGCGGCGGCGCGCCTCATCGAGGACGGCGCTGTGCTGGTCAACGGAAGGGGCGAGAGGCGAAGCTACCTCCTCCGTGAGGGGGACGTGGTGACCCTCACCCTGCCGGAGCCCGTGGCCGACGTGGCCCTCCCCGAGGACATTCCCCTCTCTGTGGTCTATGAGGACGAGGACATCATCGTCATTGATAAGCCGAAGGGCATGGTCGTTCACCCGGCGCCGGGCAACCCCACGGGGACGCTTGTGAACGCCCTTCTCCACCACTGCCACGGCTCGCTCTCGGGCATTGGGGGGGTGGAGCGCCCCGGTATCGTCCACCGCATTGACAAGGAGACCAGCGGGCTTTTGGTCGCGGCGAAGAACGATGCCGCCCACCGCGCCCTGGCGGCCGCCCTTGAGGTGCACGACGTGCACCGCGAATACCGCGCCCTGGTAACGGGGGGCTTTGCCTCCGACGAGGGCACGGTGGACCTCCCCATCGGCCGTCATCCCGTGGACCGCAAGCGTATGGCCGTCCTCCGTGAGGGGCAGGGCCGCGCCCGCGAGGCGATCACCCATTACCGGGTGCTGGAGCGCTTTGGCGGCATCACCTACCTTGCCCTCCGTCTTGAGACGGGGCGCACCCACCAGATCCGCGTGCATATGTCTCACCTCTCGCACCCGCTGCTCGGTGACACGGTGTACGGCGGCGGCCGCACCCCCTTTGAGCGGCGCCATGCTCACCTTCTTTCGGGGCAGTGCCTGCACGCCGCCGCCCTGACGCTGCCCCACCCCCGCACGGGGGAGGAGATGCGCTTTGAAAGTCCTCTGCCCGAGGAATTCCTAAAGCTTCTCTCCATTCTACGCGAGGGACAGAACTGATTTTTTTGTAAAAAAGACTTTACTGTTTTTGGAGTTTTTCTATGACCGTACTCAGCGCTTCCGGGCTTACGCTCTCCTTTGGCGACGAGGTCATCTTCTCTGACGTTTCCTTCTCGGTGAACGAGGGCGACCGCCTCGGCATCATCGGGTCGAACGGTGCGGGAAAGACCTCGCTTTTTCGCGTTCTGCTCGGGGAGTACGAGGCCGACGCGGGAAGCGTATACCTTGCCAAGGACAAGACGGTCGGCTACCTTTCACAGAATACGGCGCTCACCGCGCGCACGTCCGACGTAACGCCGCTCTCCTACCTCTACGAGGCCTTTTCCGACATTTTTGCCCTCGAAGACGAGATCGCCGCGCTGGAGGCCGCACTTTCCGAGCGGGCGGGGGACAGTGCCGCCGTGGCAAGGACGAGCGCCGCCCTTGACGAGGCCCACCGCCGCTACCGCGAGGCCGAGGGCGGGGCCAAGCGCGGGCGCTGCCGCTCGACCCTCCTCCGTATGGGCTTTACCGAGGAGGAGATCGCACGCCCCATCTCCTCGCTGTCGGGCGGGCAGGCCACGCGGCTCGTCCTTTCGCGCCTTGTGGTGACCGAGCCCGATATCCTCCTTTTGGACGAGCCGACCAACCACCTGGATGCCTCGGCCCTCACTTGGCTTGAGGACTTTTTGGCCGCCTACAAAAAGACGGTGCTCGTTATCTCGCACGACCGCTATTTCCTTGACCGCGTAACGAACAAGACCCTGGCGCTCTCTCGCGG
>JAFQWT010000066.1 GCA_017407375.1 Clostridia bacterium | reverse complement strand
CGTTTCGCTTTCACAAGCGGACGCGGCTCCCCTTGCGCCTTGTCAGCGCGCTTACCGTGATCCTTCTCCTTACGGTCGGGCTTTTGGCGGTGTACGGCATCGCCTCGCACCTTATTTCCGAGGTGCGCGGCTTTTTCGCCTCGCTCACGGCGCTCCCCTCGCTCTCGGGGGAGCTGCGCGCCCTCCTTGAGCGCTCACCGCTCCTGCGCCCGCTTGGTGAATATGCCGAGGCGCTCCTCCTCCACACGGTGGAGGCGCTTGCCGCGCGGGTGCCGTCCTTCCTCGGGGAGGCCGTGCTGACGCTTCCCGGGGTGCTTTTGGCACTGCTTGTCTTTTGTGTGTCCGCCGTCTACTTCAGTATGGACCTCGATAAGGTGCACGCCGCCGTCCGCCGCCTGCTGCCAAGCGGCCTTGGGGAACGGCTCACCGCCCTGCGGGAGGGGGTCTTCCGCGCGGGCGGCGCTTACCTGCGCGCGTATCTCTCGCTCTCGGGCGTTATCTTCCTTGTGATGCTTTTGGGGCTCACGCTCCTGCGTGTGCGCTACGCCATGCTCTTGGCCCTGCTTCTGACGGGGCTGGATATTCTCCCCGTGGTGGGGGTCGGCACGGCGCTTGTTCCGTGGGGGATCGTCTCCCTGGCGCTTGGCAACACGCCGCTTGGCATCGGCCTTCTTGTCCTGTTTGCCGTCAGTGAGGTCGTGCGGCAGGTGCTGGAGCCGCGGCTCCTCGGAAGTCTTTTGGGGGTGCATCCCCTCATCTCGCTCCTCTCGCTCTACCTCGGGGCGCGGCTCTTTGGGCTTTTCGGCGTGATCCTTGCCCCCCTTCTGGCGGTGGGGCTACGGCTGGGCTTCCGCTATCTTTCCGAAAAAAACAAAAAACCCGTCGTGTGACGGGGTTTCTGTTGGTCAGACGCGCTCAACCTTGCCCGAACGAAGGCAACGGGTGCAAACGTAAACACTCTCGTGGCTACCGCCAACGATGGCCTTGACCTTGCGGATGTTGGGCTTCCAAGTACGGTTGGTCTTACGGTTCGAGTGAGAAACGTTGTGGCCGAAAGCGACGCCCTTGCCGCAAACACTGCATTTTGCCATGACTGACACCTCCTGATCTGACCCCCAAGGAGCGGGGATCTCTATGTGCATTTTATTTGAATACAAATCACGCGAATGTTATTATAGCACATTGCTTTTCAAAATGCAAGAGTTTTTTTCTGCTTTTTTCAAAAAATAGTTCTTGCATTCCTATAGGGATTATGATAAAATAAAAGTAACCTAAGGAAAGGGGAAGGAATATGACAAAGTTTTTTGCGGCCATCGGCTATATCGCCAGCGTTCTGGCGGCGGCCACGGGTCTTCTTTGGCTCATCAACAAGCTCACCGACCGTGAGATCGAGGAGGAGCTCGAGTGCGAGTGTGAGTGCTGTGAGGACGAGTGCGGCGACGAGTGTGAGTGCTGCGCGGCCGAGGATGCTTCTGCCGATGAGGCGGTTGCCGAGTAAGCCATAACGCCAAGAAAGCCCCCGCTTTGGCAGGGGCTTTTCCTTTTCTTTTGAAAAAAGCGGGAAAGCAACTTGATTTTCCCGCCGCAATGTGATATACTGTCAAGGATAGAACAAACCCCCGAAAGGAGTACAGCATGCAGGTTGCCGTGCTTGGGTGCGGCGTCGTTGGCCGTGGCACCGTCGATCTTCTTACCGAAAATGCGGCATGGATCGCGGCGCGCGCGGGTGAGGCCGTCACCGTCAAATACATTTTGGAGCGCAGGGAGCTTCCCGACTGTCCGTATGCCGATAAGATCGTGCGTGACTTTGACGTCATCGTCTCGGACCCTGAGGTCGGTATGGTCATTGAGGCCATGGGAGGCAGCCACCCCGCGTACGAGTTCTCTCTCCGCGCCCTGGAGGCGGGGAAGCACGTGGTCACCTCCAATAAGGAGGTCGTGGCCAATTTCGGCACCGCACTTCTTGAGGCGGCCGAGAAAAACGGCGTGCAGTACCTCTTTGAGGCCAGCGTTGGCGGCGGTATCCCCGTCCTTCATTCCCTGGCCGAGGACCTCTCGGGCAACGTCATTGACAGCATTGCGGGGATCCTCAACGGTACCACCAACTTCATCCTGACCGAGATGTTTACGAAGGGCAAGAGCTTTGCCGATGCCCTGGCCGATGCGCAGGCGCGCGGCTATGCCGAGGCCAACCCCGCCGCCGACGTGGAGGGGCTGGATGCCTGCCGTAAGATCGCCATTCTCACGGCGGTGGCCACGGGCGTTCTCGTTCCCACCGAGGCGATCCATACCGAGGGCATTACCGCCATCCGTGCCGAGGACGTCCGCGCCGCGGAGAGCGTTCATTGCGCGATCAAGCTCCTTGGCCGTATGGTCCGCACCGAGCGGGGCGAGACCTTCCTGATGGTCGCTCCCTTCTTCGTGCCCCGCACGTCCCCCCTCTATACTGTTTCGGACGTCTTTAACGGCGTCCTCGTCCACGGCAATTTCGTGGATGACGTCCTCTTCTTCGGGCGCGGCGCGGGTGCCGCCCCCACCGCCTCCGCTATGGTGGGTGACGTGATGCACGTGGCCTCGGGCGGGGCCCCCGTCCACCGTCCCTGGAAGCGCGCCGATGCGGGCGCCGTTACCGATTTTGCCCACTTCGCCTGCCGCCGTTACGTGGCGCTGGAGGGTGTGGAGCAGGGTGCTGCCGCCGTCATCTTCGGCGCGGTGGAGCCCCTCGCCGTGGAGGACGGTATCGCCTTCCTGACGGACGAGATCAGCGAGAGCGAGTTTTTCGATAAGCTGGCAAGGATCACCGCCGCAGGGGGAAAGCTTTTGTCCCATATCCGAGTATTATAAGTCCAAAAGGAGCGACCTTGGTCGCTCCTTTATTTATTTCAACAGCCCCTCGGCACGCGTTAGAGTGACAATGCGGTCGGCGTTTTTCAGGAGTGCGGTGATGTTGAGGAGCGCCATGGCGGCGATCACGGTATCACAAACGGCCCACACGCCGTCGGCGGGCAAAACGCTCCCCACGACCAGCATGGCTACAAAGAACAGGGCGTACAGGTACCTTGCGGAAGGACGGCGGCAAAGATGCGAGAGGGCGGTCTGTCCGTAGCTCACCCAGCAGGCCACCGTGGCGTAGGCAAAGAAAAGGATCGAAAGCGCCAAAAAGGGGGAGGCGGCGCCTCCCAGCACCGTGGCAAACGCCTCTGTCACTGTGGCCGTGGCTGAGACGGCGGGCAGCTCCTCAAAGACAAGAAGCACCGAGAGCGCTGTGAGACTGCACATAAGGAGGGTGTCCACAAACACCTCGACAAGGCCCAAAACCCCCTGCCGTGCGGGCGAGGCCACATTGGCGGCGCCGTGGGCAAAGGGGGCGGTGCCCACCCCCGCTTCGTTGGAGAACAGCCCCTTGCCGATGCCGGCACGCATCGCCCGTGCGATCCCCATCCCCCCAAGGCCCGCCCCCGCGCTCCTTAGTGAAAACGCCTCGCGCAGTATGCGGGAAAGGACGCTTGGAAGTGAAGTCATGTTTACAAAAATAACCATAAGCGATGCT
>JAFQWT010000065.1 GCA_017407375.1 Clostridia bacterium | reverse complement strand
GTCAAGCGTGTGGACGGGGTCTTTCGCGTGTTTGCCAAGGGCGGCCGTGAGAACACGGGCCTTGAGGCCATCGAATGGATCCGCCGCGGCGTTGGCTCGGGCGCCGGAGAGGTCGTTGTCAACTCGATCGATACCGACGGGGTGCGCGGCGGCTTTGACCTTGAAATGCTCGCGGCGGTGACCGCGGCCGTTGACGTACCCGTCATTGCCTCGGGCGGGGCGGGATGCATTGACGATTTCGTGACCCTTTTTAAGACCCTCCCGAAGGTCGATGCGGGCCTTGCCGCCTCGATCTTCCACTTCGGGGACGTTCCGATCCCCGCCCTTAAGGCCGCCCTCCGCGCGGCCGATATCGACGTGCGTATTTGAAAGGAGCCGCCATGCTGAACATCGATGAACTGAAATTTGACGACAACGGCCTGATCCCCGCCATCGTAACGAATGCCGAGACGGGGAAGGTCCTGACCCTCGCGTACATGAACCGTGAAAGTCTTGCGATCACGCTCTCCCGCCGCCTCACCTGCTTTTACAGCCGCAGCCGCCACTGTCTTTGGCTGAAGGGGGAGACAAGCGGGAACTACCAGCACGTCATCAGCATCACCGCCGACTGTGACCGTGACGCCCTTGTGGTTGCCGTCAAGCCCGACGGCCCCGCCTGCCACACGGGGACCGAGACCTGCTTTACCGCCCCCGTGCTTGCCGACGAGGAGGGAAAGACCCCCTTCTCGCTTGACGCGCTTTACGCCCTCATTGCGGGCCGTAAGACCGAGAAGAAGGAGGGCTCCTACACCACCTACCTCTTTGAGAAGGGCATCGACAAGATCCTAAAGAAGGTGGGCGAGGAAAGCACCGAGGTCATCATTGCGGGTAAGGCGGGCGACAAGAAGGAAACGGTCTACGAGGTGGCCGACCTTGCCTACCACGTCCTTGTGATGATGGTAGAGATGGGCATTACGGTGGAGGATGTCCACCGTGAGCTTGCGGGCCGCCACGTCATTGACAAAAAGGTGAAGCAGGAGAAGATGACCTCATGAGGCCCTCCGACCTTCACGTCCACACCACCTTCTGTGACGGGGCCGCCTCCCCCGAGGAGATGGTGCGCGCCGCCCTGGAGCTTGGCTGCCGCCGTCTGGGCTTTTCGGCCCACGCGCCGATGCCCTTTGAGGGGTACGCCCTGCCCGCCGACCGAGAGGACGACTACCGCGCCGAGATCCTGCGCCTTAAGGAGGTCTACCGCGGAAGGATCGAGATCCTCCTCGGGCTGGAGCTTGACCTTTATTCGCTCCCCGTGACCAAGCCCTACGATTACCTTATCGGCTCGGTGCATTTCTTTTCCCCCGTGACCGAGGACGGCACACGGCGGGAGGTGGACGGCGGCGCCGAGCCGCTCCGCGATACCATCGACCGCTATTTCGGCGGTGACCCCTACGCCGCCGCCGAGGATTACTTTGCCTCGGTCGCGCGCCTCCGTGCGCTTTCCCCCACGGTCATCGGTCACCTTGACCTTATCCGTAAGTACAACCGCGGCGCCGCCTTCTTTGACGAGCTTTCCCCCCGCTATCTGACGGCCGCCCGCCGCGCGATCGACGCGCTCCTTCCCCTTGACGTTCCCTTTGAGGTGAACACGGGCGCGGTCTCTCGCGGCTACCGCGAGACCCCCTATCCCGCCGCCCCCCTCCTTGCCTACGTGCTGAAAAACGGCGGCAAGGTCATCCTCACAAGTGACGCCCACAAGCCCGAGGGGCTGTGCTACGAGTTTGACAAGTGGGCGGAGTACGTGCGCATGTTCGGGTGATCCTTCGGCGGTGATTTTTGCGGTGCGCTCAGCGCACGATCTTAAAAAATCCACGAGGTGCTTATGCAACGCCTACGCGCGCTCCTTACCTATTTCACACCCTTCGAGTGGGGGCTTTGGCTCCTTTCGCTCTCGGTGATCCTTGGCGGCTCCCTCGCCTTTGGCGGGGACGGCGCCTTTTCCGTCATTGCCTCGCTCATCGGGGTGACGGCGCTCATCTTCTGTGCCAAGGGCAACCCCCTCGGCCAGGCGCTTTGCGTGGTCTTTGGCGTGCTTTACGCCATCATCTCCTATGCCGTTGCCTATTACGGGGAGATGGTGACCTACGCGGGCATGACCGTGCCGATGGCGGCCCTCTCGCTGTGGGCGTGGCTCAAAAACCCGTACGGCGGCAAGCGGAGCGAGGTGCGCGTGGCCGCGCTCACGCGGTGGGATGCCCTGCTGGCCCCCACGCTCACGCTCCTTGTGACGGTGGTCTTTTACTTTGTGCTTAGGGCGCTCGGTACCGCCAACCTCCTCCCCTCCACGGTGTCGGTGGCCACCAGCTTTCTGGCGGTCTACCTCACCTTCCGCCGCAGCCCCTGGTTTGCCCTGGCGTACGCCGCCAACGACCTTGTGCTCATCGTCCTTTGGGTGCTGGCCACCCTCGGGGACCCCTCCTACCTTTCGGTCGTGATGTGCTTTGCGGCCTTCTTTTTGAACGACGTGTACGCCTTCTTCAATTGGCGGCGCCTGCGGAAAAAGCAAGGCCAATAAAAAAGAGAGCCCACAGGGCTCTCTTTTTTGTTTTACCTTTCCTCGGGGTCGGCGTTTTGCCGCTCTATGTACTTATTGAACTTATGGGCGCCAAGGAAGATGGCACCGACGCCCAGCGCCACAAGGAGGACAAAGCCGATCCAGTGCCAGGCGGTGGTAAAGCGGTCAAAGGGAATGGCGGAAAGGCCAAAGGTGATGGTGGCAATGCCAATGCCGCGCGCCACGAGGATCGAGGGGATGAACCAGGCAAGCTTCATCTTGATCGTGCCCGCCACCATGGTGAGCGCCTCGTCGGGGAAGAAGGGGAAGAGCATCATAAAGGGGAAGAAGAAGGTGCCCTTGTTGCGGAGCAGCGAGAGGGCGCGGTCGCAGTCCTCCTGCCCCAAGAGCTTGACGCAAAGGGGGTAGCCCCCGAAGCGACCGATGAGGTACATGGCGGAGGAGGCGGTCACAACGCTCACAAAGCAGAGGAGGAAGGACTGCCACGCCACGGGGTAAAGGACGGTCTGGCTGAGGAGGATAAAGGCCATGGAGATGCCCGGGATCACGCAGAGCAGCATGCTGAGGACGGTCTGCAGCACCACAAAGAGGAGCGCCCCGTACCACTCGTCCTTGAACTCATAGAAAAGCTCGGTATTGAACTTCGGGTCAATGCCCTCAAAGTAGATGATGTCAAAGGCGGCAAGGATCCCCGCCGTCAGCGCGGACACGGCGATAACGCCAAGGAGGATCACAAGGAAGGTGAGGAGGGTCTTTTTGTTCCTTCGGCAAAAGTCGGAGAGCTTTTTCATGAGTGTTTTCATACGGCAGGCACGTCCTTTTCTTTTTTGGCGGTGGGCTCCGCCTTGAATTTATAAAATGCGTAATAAAGCGAGAGCGAGAGGCAGCAAACGGCCCAGCCCGCGGGGTAGGAGAAGGCGATCGGCAAAAGGTCGTTGGAGATATAGCTTGAGACGATAAAGAGGTATAGCTGACGGAAGCCGACAAAGGAGAGGAGCATAATGAGCATCGGCGCTGTGGAGTTGCCCGCGCCCCGCAGGCCCGAGGCAAAGGTCTGGTTGAGGCAGGTGAAGATATAGAAGGGCGTCAGGTAGTGGAGCAGCAGGGAAGCGTACCTCACGATCTCGGGGTCGGAGTGGAAGATGCCCGCAAGGGCGGGGGCAAACAGCATCAGGATAAGGATGGCGGGCAGCGTGACCGCGAGCGCCGAAAGACAGGCGATAAGGACCCCACGCCGCGCGCGCCTTACGTTCCCCGCCCCCAGGTTCTGCCCCACAAAGGTAGTCGCGGCCAGCGAGAGCGACTGGGAGGGCAAAAAGAGGAACTGGTCGATCTTTGAGTAGGTGGTCCAGCCGCCCAGCACCGCCGTTTGCTCGGCCACCGAGGAAACGTTGACGCCCGCAATGTAGGACTGCACAAAGACGTTGGAGAAGGCGGTCAGCGCCAGCTGGAGTGCCGCGGGAATGCCGATGACCACGATCCGCCAAAGGATCGCAGGGTCAAGGCGGATCGCCCGTACCCGCACCCGCACGTCCGAGGGGGTGCGCAGGAGGGTGAGGACGGTCAGCAGCGCCGAGAGGGCCTGGGAAATGACCGTGGCCAGCGCCACGCCCGCCACCCCCATCCCAAGGGCGAATACGAAAAGAAGGTCAAGGACGATGTTGGCAACGGCCGAGACAAGCAGGAAATAAAAGGGATGGCGTGAGTCTCCCACCGCGCGGAGGATCCCCGCGCCCATGTTGTAAAGGAGCAGCCCCGCAAGGCCCGAGAAGTAGATCGTGAGGTACTCCTTCGCGTAGGCAAACACCTCGTTCTCCTCGCCCCCCAGCATCAGGCGGAGGATGGCGGGCGTTAATAGGACCCCAAGCACCGTAAAGACCGCCGCCAGAAGGAGCGTCATCGCCACCGCCGTGTGGACGGCACGGGAGAGCTTTTCCCGCTCGTGCGCGCCAAAGTAACGGGAGATGACAACGCCGGCGCCGCTCGCCAGCCCCGAAAAGAGGCCGATGAGGATGTTGATGATGGGCCCCACGTTTCCAACAGCGGCAAAGGCGCCGCCGTTGCCCGTCTGCCCGATCACCCAGGTGTCGACCATGTTGTAAAGCTGCTGAAAGAGGTTGCCGACCATCAGGGGGAGGGCAAAGAGCCAAAGGTTTTTGGCAATGCTGCCCTCGGTCATATCTCTTTCGTGGCGCTTGCCGCCAAAGGCGCGGCGGACGGCCGTCGGCATACCCTCATCTCCCTTCAGCGACAGCGAAAGACCGTGCAAGGCACACGGTCTTTCTTGTCGCACTGTCGTCTTTTTCTATTATAGCACCGCGGGGGAAGAAGCGCAACCCCTGCCGCCAAATATTTTGCCGCTCGCCCCCCTTTGGGGGGGCGAATTTGCCGCTTCGGGTTGACAAGGGGCGGGGGTTTGTGGTATGCTACGGATAGTAAGGTATTATAATACATAGTGAGTAAAGGAGACAAGGGTATGATCACGGTCGAGAGAGTTTCGGTCATGAATATGGAAAACGCCATCCGCGGCGCCCGCAACCCGATGAACAGCTGGGATCGCTCGGACAGCTATTACGACGGGGAGGGCCGCTTTGTCCTTGGGGAGAACGACAGGGGCCTTTGCCACCGCCTCTCGGTCTCGGGGAGCGACCACCGCAAGTACCTGCGCCAGATCTTTGTCTCGATGGACATCACCGCCCCCCTCTATTGGTGGAAGGAGTTCGATACCTACAAGGTGGCCACCGTGGCCAACTCCTGCTCCACGATGCACAAGATCCACGCCAAGGAATTTGAGCGGGCGGACTTCAGCTGTGACCGCATGAGTGAGGGGGCGCTTGCCGTGCTTGACGGGGTGATCGCCTACCTTGAAGAGGCGCGTCGGCGCTACCTTGCCAAAAAGGACAAGGCCGACTGGCACGATATGATCCAGCTCCTCCCCTCGAGCTACAACCAGATGAGGACGGTCACCTTAAACTACGAGACGCTCATCAACATCTATTACGCGCGCCGCCACCACAAGCTTTCCGAGTGGCACGTGCTGTGCGGAGTGATCGAGACCTTGCCCTACGCCAAGGATATGATCCTCATCAAGGAAGAAAATTAAGGACGGGCGGTGAGATCTCACCGCCCCTTGCCACAACGGAGGACCCATGGCAGATATTTTTGAGCTGTTCCGCAGGATCGGCAGTGAAGGCCCCGCCAAGGCGGCGCCCGTCACGGCGATCGTGGCGGGGCTCGGCAACCCCGGAAGTGAATACAAGAACACCCGCCACAACGCGGGCTTTTTGGCGCTGGACGCCATTGCCGCCGCCGCGGGCGTGCGCGTGGACCGCGCTAAGCACCACGCCCTTGTCGGTGAGGCCACGCTGGGCGGCGTGCGCGTGCTACTGATGAAGCCCGAGACCTTTATGAATTCCTCGGGCGATGCCATCGCCCCCGCCGCCGCCTTTTACAAGATCCCGCCCGAGCGCGTCATCGTCCTTTGTGACGACATCAGCTTTGCCCCCGGGCGCTTCCGCATCCGCCGCCGCGGCTCGGCGGGCGGGCACAACGGCCTCAAAAGCGTGATCGCGCGCCTCGGGAGTGAGGAATTCCCGCGCGTGAAGATCGGCGTTGGCGAAAAGCCGCGCCCCGATTATCCCCTCATCGACTGGGTGCTGGGGCATTTCTCGGAGGAGGACCGCCGCGCGATCGACGGCCGCCTTGCCGACATTGTCGATGCCGTCACGATGATCGTGCGCGGTGAGTGTGAGGCGGCGATGAACCGCTATTCGAGGTAACGCCGTGCGGAGCCGTGCTCTCCTTGAAGTGCGCGAGGTGCGGGAGCTGCTCTCGGCCCTGCCTGAGGAGCTTTTGCGGAGTGAGCCGCGCGCCCTGGCCCTTTCGGGCCTGCCGACCCCCGTCCTTCTGACCCTTGCGCTCTTGGTCGCCCGCCGCCTTAAGGGTGAGGCGCGCCCCCTCCTTGTCGTTGTGAGGGATGCCGCGGCCGCCACCCGCCTTACCGAGGAGATGGTGGCCCTTGGCCTTGCGGCCGCCGCCTACCCCTCGCGCGAGTTCGTTTTGTACCACGTCACCGCCTCGCACGATGAGGAGCGCCGCCGCCTTGGCGTTCTGTCCGCGCTCCTTACGGGCGCGCTTGATGCCGTCGTCACCACGCCCGAGGCGCTCCTCCAGTACACCATGCCGCGCCACCTCCTCCGTGAGCGCACGCTGACGCTCCGCGTGGGAGACACGCTGACGCCCGAGGCGCTCTGCCGCGTGCTTGCCAGCTCCGGCTATCTCTCGGTCACCACCGTGGAGGGGGCCGGGCAGTTTGCCCACCGCGGCGGCATCGTCGATTTCT
>JAFQWT010000064.1 GCA_017407375.1 Clostridia bacterium | reverse complement strand
GTTGAGAAATTCCGCAAAGAAGATCAAGGACGATCCCCGATGAGTGTTTGCGACGAGACTCCGCGATGCCATACCCCGTGCTATGATCGCGTCGGCAGGAGGGAAGACCGCCAAAGACCCCAGCACCTCTTTTAGTAGGACACGGAAAACGAAGGGAATTCTCCTTAAGAATGAAGCGTGTGTGTTTTGACGGTGACGGCTAACAGAGGTAAGGCCACGAAAGCGAGGAGTAAAAACGATGTTAGATATCAAGAGTGAACAGAAATAGCCCTTGGCTGCAGGACACGGAGCAGTCAAGGGCTATTTCTTTTTTTATTGCATTTCTCTCTCTTTTGCAGTATAATGGAGGGGAAGAAACGAAAGGAGCGTCCTTATGCCGTTTGAAGTCAAAAAGCGCCTGGGCTTTGGCTGTATGCGCCTGCCTCTTCTTGAGGATAAGCGCGTGGACCTTGAAAAATTCTCCGCCATGGTGGATGCCTTTATGGCGGCGGGGTACAACTATTTCGATACCGCCCACGGTTATCTTGACGGGGAGAGTGAGCCCGCCCTGCGCGCCGCGCTCACCTCGCGCTATCCGCGGGAGGCGTACGTCCTCACCAACAAGCTCTCGACCTACCATTTTGAAAGGGAGGAGGAGATCCGCCCCCTGTTTTTCTCTCAGCTGGCAGCCACGGGGGTCGATCACTTCGACTTCTACCTGATGCACGCCCAGGACCGCACGCTCTACAAAAAGTACCGCGCCGCACACGCGTATGAGACGGCGCTCGCGCTGCAAAGGGAGGGCTACTTCCGCCACTTTGGCATCTCGTATCACGATGGGCCCGAGCTGCTCCGTGAGATCCTTACGGCGTACCCCGAGATCGAGGTCGTGCAGATCCAGCTGAACTACGCCGACTATGAGGATAAGGCCATCCGCTCCCGTGAGGTGTACGAGGTCTGCCGTGAGTTCGGCAAGGACGTCATCGTGATGGAGCCCGTCAAGGGCGGCTCGCTCGTCAAGCTGCCAAAGGAGGCGATGGCGGTGCTTTCCGCGCTTGGCGGCACGCCCGCCTCCTATGCGCTCCGCTTTGCCGCCGGGCTTCCCGGGGTCAGGATGGTGCTCTCGGGCATGGGGGACATGGCCATGGTGAAGGAAAACACCGCCCTCTTCGAGGACCCCGCCCCCCTGACCGAGGCCGAGAGGGAGGCGCTTTCCCGTGTGGTGGAGATCCTCCGCTCCCGCGGCACGATCGCCTGTACCGCCTGTCGCTACTGCACGGCGGGCTGCCCCCGCGGCATCGATATCCCCACGCTCTTTGCCTGCTACAACTCCAAAAAGATGCACGGTGGCTGGACACCGAAGTATTATTACCGCATCAAAACGGCGGATAGCCCCAAGGCCTCCGACTGCATCGGCTGCGGCGCCTGCGAGGGGGTCTGTCCCCAGCACCTGCCGATCCGCGCCCTGCTTTCCGAGGTGGCCGCGCTGTTTGAATAACGCCCAAGCAAAAAGAAAAAGGAGCCAAGCTCCTTTTTCTTTTTTGCGCGCTGTTTTCCCGCACGCATCAGCCGTTTTTCTTAATTTGCCAAGTATTATTTACAAACGCTCTCGGCATAGCGCACGCCGTCCATGGCGTCGGGTGCGTAGTGGTGGGCGCCCATGGCCTCGGCGGTGCTTTGCGTGAGGACGGCGCCGCCCACCGTCACGTGGCAGAAGGGGGCTTCCCGACGCAGGAGGGCCACCGTCTCTCCCATGGCGGGCACGGTGGTGGTCATCAGGGCGCTCAGACCGCACAGCGGGGCCTTGTGGCGGAGGACGGCGGCCAGCACGTCCTCGGGAGCAACGTCCCGCCCAAGGTCAATAACGCGGAAGCCGTAGCTCTCCAGCAGCAGGCGGACGATGTTCTTCCCGATGTCGTGGATGTCACCGCGGACGGTGGCCAGGACAAAGGGGCCGCGCATGGCGGGGGGCGCGCCGTTCTTGAGGAGGCGCCCCTTGATGACCTCCAGCGCGGCGGAGGCGGCCTCGGCACTCACAAGGAGGGTCGGCAGGTATGCCCGCCCCGCCTCAAAGGCCTCACCCACACGGTTGAGGGCGGGCACGATCTCACAGCGGATCACGGAAAGCGGCTCGCGCTCCGAGAGCAGCCCCTCCGTGAGGGCGGCGGCCTCGTGCCGCAGGCCCTTCCGTATGGCACGGCCAAGGGCGCTTTCTCCCTCGGCAGTGTCCTGGGGGGCGGCGGGTACGGGGGCCGTGGGAGCGGCGGGCGCCGCGGGGGGAGCAAAGCTCTCGGCGGCGGCCAGGTATTCGGCGCAGCTCTCGTCAAGCCCCGAGAGCGCCAGGTAGGCGCGGTAGGTCTTCATCATCTCGGGCGAGTGGGGGTTCATGATCGCGGCGGAAAGGCCGCGCTCCAGCGCCATACCGAAAAAGACGGAATTGACGGTGTCCCGCGCGGGCAGGCCGAAGGAGACGTTCGAGACCCCGAGCGAGGTGTGGCAGCCAAGGCGGGTGCGGATCATCTCCATGGCGGAAAGCGTGGTCCGCGGCGCCGTGTTGTCGGCGCTGACCGTCAGCGTGAGGGTATCAAAGATCACGTCGCGGCGGGGGATGCCGTAGCTCTCTGCCGCCGCCAGGATGCGCTCGGCAATGGCAAAGCGCCCCTCGGCGGTGGCGGGGATGCCGTCCTCGTCAAGGGTCAGGGCAATGACGGCGGCGCCGTACTTCTTGGCAAGGGGAAGGACCGATGCAAGACTTTCGCGCTTGCCGTTCACCGAGTTTAAGAGCGGCTTGCCGTTATAGCGGCGCAGGGCCGCCTCCATGGCGGCGGGGGAGGCCGTATCGATGCAAAGGGGGAGCGCGGTCACGGCCTGGATCTCGGTCACGGCCTCGGTGAGCAGGGCCACCTCGTCGATCTCGGGAAGCCCCACGTTCACGTCAAGGATCTCGGCGCCGGCCTCCTCCTCCCTGACCGCCTCGGCCAGAAGGTAGTCGATATCGTGCGAAAGGAGTGCCTCGCGGAAGCGCTTTTTCCCCGTGGGGTTGATGCGCTCCCCGATGAGCCGCGGGCGGGGGCCGAGGGTCACGGCGTGGGTGTAGGAGGAGAGAACGGTATCCCGCACCTCGGTCAGCGGCAGGGGAACAGCGTCCCGCGTGGCCTCGGTGAGGGCGGCAATGTAGGCGGGGGTCGTGCCGCAGCAGCCGCCAAGCCCGCGGACACCAAAGGAGAGCATTTCGGAAAGAGTGGCGGCAAAGGTCGCCTCGTCCACGTCGTACACCGTGCGCCCGCCCTCGGTGCGGGGGAGCCCCGCGTTCGGCTGAACGATCACGGGGAGAGAGGTCGCGGCCACCAGGCGCCTTGCCACGCCCGCCAGCGCCTCTGGCCCCAGTGAGCAGTTGGCACCGATGGCATCGGCGCCCAGCGCCTCCAGCATCGCGGCCATGGCCTCGGGCGTCGCCCCCGTCAGGAGCTTTTCGTCCTCGCCGTAGGCGTTGGTCACAAGGACGGGAAGGTCACAGCTCTCCTTGGCGGCGAGAAGGGCCGCCTTGGTCTCGTAGCAGTCGTTCATCGTCTCAATGAGGATGAGGTCGGCGCCGTGGCGCACGCCCTCCCTCACCGTGGCGGAAAAGAGGGCCACGGCCTCCTCAAAGTCAAGGTCGCCGAGCGGGCGGAGCAAGCGCCCCGAGGGGCCCACGTCCAGCGCCACAAAGGCCGTCCCCTCACGCCCTGCCTCGCGGATGGCGTTTTTTGCACACAGGATCGCCGCACCGATCACCTCGGAAAGCTCGTCCTTTGAAAAGCGGAGGAGCGAGGCGCCAAAGGTGTTGGCGGTGATGACGTCACACCCCGCGGCCAGGTACTCCCTGTGGATCGCCGTGACGGTCTCGGGGTGGGTAACGGAGCGGCGCTCGGGCAGCTCGCCCGCGGAAAGCCCCGCGGCCTGAAGCAGGGTCCCCATGCCGCCGTCAAGGCGCACAAGGTGACGGGAAAGATAGGTGCGAAAATCCATGGCGTCCTCCATTACGTAAGGTTTCTTTTACAAAAAAAGCGAAAACCCCCACACTTTAGTCGAGAATACCGACAAAGGCCGTCACACTCTTGGTGGGGGACATCAGGAGCGAGGGGGAAAGCGTGATCCCGAGGTGCCTCTCGGCATCAAGAAGCGGGAGCAGCTCCCTTTGCAGCGAGAGGGGCAGGTCGCCGTACCCCGGGGAAAGGCGCGGCAGGGGGGTGCCGTACTCCGCCGCGGTCTCACGGCAGAAGAGGTCGCAAAGCGCCTCCACCCGCTCGGTCCCCAGGGCGCTGAGCAACAGGGCGCGGGAGGGCGCCAGGCGGGCATACCGGGCGATCAGGCGGTCCAGCGCCGTTCCCACCGTGGCGGCAAAGAGCAGCGCGCGGCGGCAGGGGGCAAGCGCTGTGGCCAGGCGGTGCGAGGTCACGCTCAGCCCCAAAAGCTCCACGGTGTCCCCCGCCACCCTGACGGGGCTCTCGCGGTAGGCCACACGGTAGGAAAGGTGTGGCTCGGCCTCCCCGATCACCGCAGGAAGGAGCGCCAAGGCGGCGGCGTCCCCCTCACCCGAGCGCGCGTACCGCAGGACCTCGCGCACTCGGGTGGGGGGCGGCGAGTAGCTCTTTGCGAGCGCGGGCGTCATTTGCCGAGGATCTCCGATAGATTTCTGAGGATCCCGTGCGCCACGCTCGGCTTGTTCATCGTGTACACGTGCACGTTTTTGATGCCGTTGGCAAAGAGGTCGATGATCTGGTCGGTGGCGTAGGCAATGCCCGCCTGCATCATGGCGGCGGGATCGCTCCCGAACTTATCGACCAGCGTCTTGAAGCGCTGGGGCATCAGGGAGCCCGAGAGCTTGATGGCCCTCTCTACCTGGTTGCCGTTGGTGATGGGCATGATCCCGGGGACCACGGGCACCGTAATGCCTGCCTCGCGGATGCGGTAAAGGAAACTGTAAAGCAGGGTGTTATCGAAGAACATCTGGGTCGTTAAGAAGTCGCAGCCCGCCTCCACCTTCTCAAAAAGGTGGCGGATGTCCTCGCGGCGGTCGGTGCTTTCGGGGTGGATCTCGGGGTAGCAGGCGCCGCCAATGCAAAAGTCGCCAGCCGCGCGCAGCTCACGCACAAGGTCGGAGGCATAGCGGTAATCCCAGCCCGTGCGGTCAGCCCCCTCCAGCTCCTTTGGAATATCGCCGCGGAGCGCCATCACGTTCTCGATCCCCGCCGCCAGCAGGGCGTCAATGCGCTCCTTGACGGTCGAGCGCGTTGAGGAAACGCAGGTGAGATGCGCGAGGGTCGGCACCCCAAAGCGATCCTCAATGTTCTTCGCAATGTCCAGGGTGTAGCGGCTTGTGCCGCCGCCCGCGCCGTAGGTCACGCTCATAAAGGCGGGGCCCGCCGCCGCGATCTCCTCGGTGGCGGCGCGCACGCTTTCAAGGGCGGTCTCGGTCTTGGGCGGGAACACCTCAAAGGAGAGCGAGAGGGTGTCCCTTTTGAGAAGCTCGGAGATCTTCATGGCTTGTCCTTTCTCGGGCCGAGGCCCGCGTGCGGTGCCCGTGGGCGCCGCTTATCTTTCGGTGAACAGTGGGGTAGAGAAGTACCGCTCGCCCGTGTCGGGCAGGACGGTCACAACGCAGTGGCCCTCCCCAAGGCGCTCGGCAAGGCGGAGGGCAACGGCCACGTTGGTCCCGCCCGAAATGCCCGTGAGCAGCCCCTCCTCGGCGGCCAGGCGCCGTGCCGTGGCCAGGGCCTCCTCGTCACCCACGATGGCGATCTCGTCAATGACCGAGGCATCAAGGACGGGCGGCACAATGCCGTCACCGATCCCCATCTGCAGGTGCGTGCCGATCGTCCCGCCCGAAAGCACGGCGGCCTCCTCGGGCTCAATGGCCACCACGAGAGTTTGGGGATTTTCTTGCTTCAGGACACGGCCGATGCCCGTCAGCGTGCCGCCCGTGCCGATGCCCGAGCAAAAGGCGTCGATGCGCCGCCCCGCATCGGAAAGGATCTCGCGGGCGGTCGCGGCCTCGTGGGCCTTCGGGTTTTCGGGATTATCGAACTGCGCGGGGACGAACACGCGGCGGTCGGCCGCCGCCATCTCGTCCACCGTCCGCTGGCACTCACGGATCGCCTTGCCAATGTCGCCGTCGTCATGCACAAGGCGCACCTCGGCCCCATACTGCTCGACCAAAAGGCGCCGCTCGACACTCACGGAGTCGGGCATCACGATGACGGTACGGTACCCAAGCACCGCCCCGCACAGCGCAAGGCCAATGCCCTGGTTGCCGCTGGTGGCCTCCACCACAATGGAGTCGGGGCTGAGCTTGCCCTCGGCCTCGGCCGCGCGGAGCATGGCCAGCGCCGTCCGCGTTTTGATCGAGCCGCCAACGTTCAGTCCCTCGTATTTCACAAGGATGTCGGCGCTCCCCTTCGGCACGAGCTTTGTAAGCTTTAAGAGCGGCGTGTGCCCCACCGCCTCGAGAATGTTGTTGTAGATCATGGTTCCTCGCAAAGTTTTATTTACAGAATGGTCTCATACACCCCGTCGGCCAGCTTCTCCTCGTGGCCGAGAAGGCCGATTTCCTTGAAGTCGGCGGCGTTGTGGCGAATGATGTAGTCGATGTAGGAAACGATGAGCTTCGCCGAGAGCGCGTAGCCCATTGGGGTGAAGTGGCCGTGGAGGAAGAAGGCACGGCGGAACTCCTCACCGTCATAGGCGGGGCCGTAGGCATTGAGGTCAACGACGTAGGTGCCGGGGAACATCTCGGCAAAGCGATGCATGAGCGCCGCGTGTGCCGCGATACGGTCCTCCTTGCCCGCGCGCACTTCGGGCTGAGGGGGCATCGTGACCAGGAAGAACTTGGCCTCGGGGCTGATCTCCCGATAGCGCTGCAGGATCGCCGCAAAGTGCCCCGCAAAGGTATCGGCGTTCTTGCGGTAATCGTCGAGGCACACGTCGGCCTCGGAGCCGATCTCCCAGCCGCGGTTCAGAAGGTCGTTGACGCCAAGCGCCACCACGTAAGCGTGCGCCGCCAGTGCGGGATCCCAATAGCCCTGGCTCTCGGCCCAGCTCTCGTTATACCCCTTAGCGGTCATACCACCGCGAGAGAAGTTGTAAACGCGGCATCCCGCCATCCGCGCGAGGAACTGTCCCCAGGAGTAGTCAAAGCGGTCATGATAGTGCTTGGTGCCGTCCTCGTCCACCGTCTCGAATTCGCCCGAGGCAAGACTGTCGCCAACACAGGCGATCTTACGGAAGATCCCCACAAAGCCACCGTCGTGACAGATGCGGTCCAGGGGCTTTTCGTCGGGGGTGCCGAGGATCATCGTCATATCCATCATTCTGAAGTTCCTTTCGCGCGTTGTACGCGCAATAGTTTGGTATATTACATTATATAACTCTCGGGGAAAATTGTCAATCGCAAATTCGCGCCCCCGCGATACGGTAAATTTTCCACTTTCATTTGACACGCTCGCTCTTTTGTGCTATGATACAGAAAAAAGCTCCAAAGGAGGCGCTATGAGCTCACAGCTGTTTGTTGAGGTCCTGCCGACAAAGCCGGGGCGCCGCCTGCCCGACGTTTACGCGTACCTGCCTGCAGGGCGCGGCTACCACGTGCAGTACCGCTTTGTCTACACCTATTTTCCCCCGCGACCCGAGCTTGGGTATTCCGACCGCCGGAAGAACACGGACAACGCCGATTTCTACCGTCTTTCGGAGGCCTACGTGGGCACGCTGGAGGGGGAAAGCTTCACGCCCGCCTTCCGCGCCCTGCAAAGTGGTGAGGTGAGTCTTGCCCTGCGTGAGGACGGCGCCGGGGACTTTGTGGGCGGCTGCCACGGGGACGAGCGTGCCGAGGCGATCGCCTTTCTCTTGGACGGCAGCCCTCTGTACCTGGAGACGCCCGCCTTTTACGCCTGCCGTGAGTTGATGCTCCGCCAGGACACCCTCATCAACCGCTGCCACACCCCGGACTATCCGCTCTGTCGCCACCGCCAGGTCTACCGCTTGACGGGCGATACCGTCAACCTTTCGCAGTACGTCGAGTGGGTGAACGACGCTCACCTTGTCACCTCGGCCTTTATGCCGATGATGACGGTCCAGCGCCTCGACCCCGAGAACACCGACCGCCGCCTGACCAATACCGCCGAGTTTTTTGCCCGCGTGGGAGGGGAGCGCGTGGCGGTCTTCGATACCACACCCTACGGCCCGACCCCACCCGAGGGGCTTCCCACCATGGTGCTCGAGGGCACCCACGCCCACGCCGTCCGCCTGAGCGGCAGGGAGAGCGGCCTTACCTGTGAGTGCGGCATCACCTTCCCTGAGGGAAGTCCGCTTTCCGACCGCGTGCGCTGCCGCCTTTGGCTCCGCTTCGCCCGTGACCTTGACAGCAAGGCCTACTTCGATATCGGCGGCGGCACCACCCCCACGGCGGGCACCGTCTGGGAGGGGGAGGTCTATTACCGCATCACCATGAAGGAGGTTACCCACCAATGAAGGACACCGTTTATCTCCGCGTCCACACCCCGCGAGAGGGGGAGGGATACGCGGATTTTTGCGTCTATCTTCCAACGGGCCGCGGCCGCCACGTCGAATACCGCTTTGCCTATATGCACCACCCCGAAAAGCCGGCCCTTGCCTACAACGAGGGGCCGAACGACCCCGCCAACTCCCACTTCTACCGCATCCGTGAGGCGTACGTCGGCACCCTCACGGGAGAGACCTTTACCCCCGAGTTCCGCGCCCTGCAATACGGTGAGATCGGCCTTGCCTTCATCGAGGAGGGCGCCGGCGACTACGTGGGCGGCTTCCACGGGGACGAGTGTGCCTTTCACCTCTCGCTTTCGGTGGACGGCCACCGCCTCTCGCTCTCGGAGCCGTCGTTCACCGAGGGGCACGAGATCGGCTTCTTTGAGTTTTCCTACATCAACCGCTGCAACACTCCCGCCGAGCGCCTCTGCATCCACGAGCAGTGCTACCGCATGTGCGGTGACACCGTAACCCTCTCGCAGTGTGTCGAGTGGGTGGCGGACGCCCGCACCCTCACCTCGGCCTTTATGCCGATGCTCACGGTCCAGCGGCTTGACCCCGCCCCGCCCCACCGCCGCCTGACCGATACCGTGGAGCTTTTTGACCGCGTGGGCGGTGCGCTTGTCGCCTCCCTTGATACCACGCCCTACGGCACCGTGCCGCCGCCCGACCTCCCCTCACACGTCCTCGGCGATACCCCCGCCACCGCCGTCCGCGTTTCTGGCAGGGAGAGCGGCTTTTGTGCCGAGTGTGGCATCCTCCCCGCCGAGGGCAGCGCCATCGACACCCGCGTGCGCGCCAGTCTGTGGCTCCGCTACGGTGACGGCCTTGACAGCAAGGTCTACTTTGACGTGGGCCGCGGCACCGCCCCCACGAAGGGCACCATCTGGCAGGGGGAGGTCTACTACCGCCTTACGATGCAAGGCCGGTAAATTCGGGCATAAACCGAAAAAAGAGCAACCTTGGTTGCTCTTTTTTCTTCGCCGTTTTCGCTCACTCGACGTATGAAAATACGTCTTCGGTGCGAAAACGGCGATTTCTGCTCCGAATTTCCTCGCCCTTGGCGGGCATAACCGCAAAAAAGGAGCCGTTGGCTCCTTTTGTGCTATCGCGCCTCTCACGCACTCGACGTATGAAAATACTCCTCCCCGCGGATATGGTCGGAATGTGCGCTCATTATCCTTCGCTTCATTTCTCCCTATCCTTGGGGTATCGCTTCACAAAAACGCCACACCGTGGCCTTTTTTCTTGCTCACCTTCGGCCTGAGAAACGCGATTTCTGCTCCGAATTTCCTCGCCCTTGAAGGGCATGACCAAAAAAGAAAAAGGAGCCAACGGCTCCTTTTCTTTGGTACATATCCCAACAAAACCTGTAGTTTTGCAAACCTTACTTTACCTCCGCAAGCTTGTCGCGCAGGTAGAGACCCGTGTACGAGGCGGGGCACGCGGCCACCTCCTCGGGGGTGCCGGTGGCCACCACGGTGCCGCCACCCTCGCCCCCCTCGGGGCCAAGGTCGATGATATGGTCGGCGCACTTGATAAGGTCGAGGTTATGCTCGATCACCACCACGGTGTTGCCGGCGTCTGCCAGGCGGTCGAGAATGGTGATGAGGCGGTGGACGTCATCGGTGTGCAGACCGGTGGTCGGCTCGTCAAGGATATACAGGGTGCGCCCCGTGTCGCGGCGCGAAAGCTCGGTGGCCAGCTTGATCCTTTGCGCCTCCCCGCCCGAAAGGGTGGTGGAGGACTGGCCGATCTTGATATAGCCAAGCCCCACGTCGTAGAGCGTTTTGAGCTTTTTGGCGATCGCGGGGATCCCCGCAAAGAAGCCGACCCCCTCCTCGACCGTCATCTCAAGGACCTCGTAGATGTTCTTGCCCTTATAGCGCACCTCCAGCGTGTCGCGGTTGTAGCGCATGCCGTGGCACTCGTCACACTTCACGTACACGTCGGGCAAAAAGTGCATCTCAATGCACCGCACGCCGTCCCCCTCACAGGCCTCGCAGCGGCCGCCGCGCACGTTGAAGGAGAAGCGCCCGGGACCGTAGCCCTTGGCGCGGGCATCGGCCGTTTTGGCAAAGAGATTGCGGATCTCACCGAAAAGGCCCGTGTAGGTCGCGGGGTTTGAGCGCGGGGTGCGCCCGATGGGGCTCTGGTCGATCGAAATCACCTTGTCAAGCTGCTCGCCCCCCACAACACCCGCGCATTTCCCGGGGCGCGTGGAGGCGCGGTTGAGGTCACGCGTGAGGGTATCGCGCAGGATGGTGTTGACAAGCGAGGACTTGCCGGAGCCCGAGACCCCCGTCACGGCGATAAAGCGGCCGAGAGGGAAGTCAACGTCGATATTCTTGAGGTTGTTCTGCGCCGCCCCCAGGACGCGCACCGTGTGCCCGTTGCCCTTGCGCCGCGTGCGCGGCACGGGGATCCGCTTGCGGCCCGAGAGGTACGCCCCCGTCAGGGAGTCCTCGCACGCCGCCACCTCGGCAGGGGTGCCCGCCGCCACGATACGGCCGCCGTGGATGCCCGCCCCGGGGCCGATGTCAATGAGGTGATCGGCCGCGCGCATCGTGTCCTCGTCATGCTCCACCACAAGGACGGTGTTGCCAAGCTCGGCAAGGCGCTTTAAGGTGGCAATGAGCTTATCGTTATCACGCTGATGAAGGCCGATGGACGGCTCGTCCAGAATGTACATCACGCCCACGAGCGCCGAGCCGATCTGTGTCGCCAGGCGGATCCTTTGCGCCTCCCCGCCCGACAGCGTCCCCGCCTTGCGCGCAAGGTCGAGGTAATCCAGCCCCACGCTGGCGAGGAAGCCGAGCCGCGCGCGGATCTCCTTAAGGATCTCCCCCGCGATCGTCTCCTCGGTAGGGGTGAGGGTCAGGGCGTTCACAAACTCCAGCATCCGCGCAATGGAGAGGTGGGTGATCTCGTCAATGTTCAGGCCGCCCACCGTCACGGACAGCACCTCGTCCGAAAGGCGGCGCCCACGGCACCGCGGGCAGGGGATCTCCTCAATGAAGTCCTCGTACCCCGCGCCCATCATGCCGCCCATCTTCATGCGGCGCTCGACCGTATTGACCAGCCCCTCAAAGGCGGTGAACTGCTCGTGCGCCTCCTTGCCGAAGTAGCGGGTCACGTGGTACTTCTTCGGGGAGCCGTAAAGCAGCGCCTCGTACGCCTCGGGGGAATACTCCGCGATCGGCGTGTCAAGCGTAAAGCCGTAGTCCTCGCCCATGGCGGCCACCAGCGGCCCCATCCAGCTGTCCTCCCCCATCGACTTGAAGCCGTTGCACACAATGGCCCCCTCACGGAGCGAGAGCGAGCGGTCGGGAATGAGCAGCTCGGGCGAGAGGCGGCGCGTGTCGCCGATGCCCGCGCACTCGGGGCAGGCGCCCACGGGGTTGTTGAAGGAGAACATCCGCGGCTCAAGCTCGCCAAAGCTCACCTTATGCTCCTCGCACGCGTAGCGCTGGGAGAACTCTAACTCCTCGCCCTCCCCCTCCCGCGGGACGGTGGCAATGATGACGCGCCCGTCCGAGAGGGCCAGCGCGTTCTCCACCGAGTCGGAGAGGCGGGAGCGCAGATCCTCGCGCATCACCAGGCGGTCAACCACCGCCTCCAGGGTGTGCTTTTTGTTTTTATCGAGGGTGATCTCCTCGGAAAGGTCGTACATCGCACCGTCCACGCGCACGCGCGTGTAGCCGCGGCGGCGCAGGTCCTCCAGCACCTTCTCGTGCATGCCCTTTTTCTCCCGCACGAGGGGGGAAAGGACGAGAAAGCGCTCGCCCTCGGGCAGCTCCATGATGCGGCTGGTGATGCCGTCCAGCGTCATCTGGCGGATCTCCTTGCCGCACACGGGGCAATGCGGAATGCCCACGCGGGCGTAAAGCAGGCGCAGGTAGTCGTAGATCTCGGTCACCGTGCCAACGGTGGAGCGGGGGTTTTTGGAGGTGGTCTTCTGGTCAATGGCGATCGCGGGCGAGAGGCCCTCGATCGAGTCGACGTCGGGCTTGTCCATCTGCCCGAGGAACATACGCGCGTACGAGGAGAGGGACTCGACAAAGCGGCGGTGCCCCTCGGCGTACAGCGTTTCAAAGGCGAGCGAGGACTTGCCCGAGCCCGAAAGCCCCGTCAGAACGACCAGCCCGTCCCGTGGGATGTCCACGTCAACGTTTTGCAGGTTGTTCTCCCTCGCACCGCGGATGCGGATATATTTTTCCATGCTTTCCTCTTTTTACTTGCTTTCTTCCAGCTCTCGGATGCGGTCCCGCAGGTAGGCGGCCCGCTCAAACTCCAGCCGCCGCGCGGCATCGCGCATTTCGGCGCGCAGGCGCTCGACCGTCCTCTCCCGCTCCTTTTGTGAGAGGCGGCGCGGCTTTTCGGCCGTTTTGGGTGCGGCCTCCTCGGCCCTGCCAATGGCGATCGTGTCGCGCACGTCCTTCTTGACGGTCATCGGCGTGATGCCGTTTTTCTCGTTGTACGCCATCTGCACGCGGCGGCGGCGCTCGGTCTCGTCGATCGCGCGCTTCATCGAGCCCGTCACCGTGTCGGCGTACATCACCACACGCCCACGGGCGTTTCTTGCCGCACGGCCGATCGTCTGGATGAGCGAGGTCTCGGAGCGCAAAAAGCCCTCCTTGTCGGCATCCAGAATACCAACGAGCGATACCTCGGGAATGTCCAGCCCCTCGCGGAGCAGGTTGATGCCCACAAGCACGTCGAATTTCCCAAGGCGCAAGTCGCGCAGGATCTCCATGCGCTCCATCGTGTCCACCTTGTGGTGGATGTACTTCACCTTCACGCCCACCGAGGAGAGGTAATCGGTCAGGTCCTCGGCCATCTTGGTGGTGAGGGTAGTCACCAGCGCCCTCTCGCCCCGCTCGGTCACGGCGCGGATCTCGGAGAGCAGGTCGTCCACCTGCCCCTCGACCGGGCGCACGATCACCTCGGGGTCGACAAGCCCCGTCGGGCGGATCAGCTGCTCGGCCACCCCCTCGCTGTGCTCCTCCTCGTAGGGGCCGGGCGTGGCACTCACAAACACCGTCTGTCCCATGCGCTCCTCAAATTCCTCGAAGCGCAGGGGGCGGTTGTCGTAGGCCGAGGGCAGGCGGAAGCCGTAATCAATGAGGTTCTTTTTGCGGGAGGTATCGCCCCCCGACATGCCGCGCACCTGCGGCACCGTCACGTGCGACTCGTCAATGAAAAGAAGGTAGTCCTTCGGGAAATAGTCAAGGAGGGTGTAGGGCGTTGACCCCTCGGGGCGGCCCGCCAGCACGCGGGAGTAGTTTTCAACGCCCGAGCAAAAGCCCACCTCGCGGAGCATTTCGAGATCGTAAAGAGTTCTTTGCTCAATGCGCTGGGCCTCCAGCAGCATATCGCGGGACTTGAAGTAGGCGACCCGTTCCCACATCTCCCGCTCGATCTCGGTGAGCGCGCGGTGGCGGTGCTCGTCCGAGACGGCGTAGTGCGTGGCGGGGAAGATCGCCACGTAGGAAAGGACGCGCAGGACCTCCCCCGTCACGGTATGCACCTCGCTGATCCGCTCGACCTCATCGCCAAAGAACTCGATGCGGAGCGCCTTTTCCCCAAAGGAGGCGGGCACCACCTCCACGGTGTCCCCCCGCACGCGGAACTTGCCGCGCGTCAGCGCCAGGTCGTTTCTCGCATAACTGATCGCCACCAGCTGACGGATGAGCGACTCACGGCTCATCGCCTGTCCCGTGCGGATCGAAACGAGCAGCCCCTCGTACTCACGCGGGTCACCGAGCGAATAGATGCAGGAGACCGAGGCCACGATGATGACGTCCCGCCGCTCAAAGAGGGCGCTGGTGGCGCTGTGGCGGAGCTGGTCGATCTCATCGTTGATCATCGCGTCCTTTTCGATGTACATATCCTGCCCGGGAATGTACGCCTCGGGCTGGTAGTAGTCATAATAGGAGACAAAGAACTCCACGGCGTTCTCGGGGAAGAACTCGCGCAGCTCGGAGCAGACCTGGGCCGCCAGCGTCTTGTTGGGCTCGAGAATGAGGGTGGGGCGCCCGCATTCCTTGATGACGTTGGCCATCGTAAAGGTCTTACCGGAGCCCGTCACACCGAGCAGGGTCTGCGCCCTTTTTCCCCCGCGGATGCCCTGCACAAGGGCGGCGATCGCCTCGGGCTGGTCGCCCGTCGGGGTAAAGGCGCTTTTCAGCTGATAATCGGCTTCCTTCACGGTGGGGCTCCTTTCTCGGCGTATGCCGTTTTTTGAGAATGGGGGGCGCGGATCCGTCATAGCAAAACTGTACAAATCTTGGGGCCGAGGATTAGGCAAAATACCGTCTTGACTTTCCCTTATACGGCCGATATAATGGAGACGAACGCCCGCCTATACATTATACTACACGCGCGCGGAATTTGCAACCGGAAAATGATGCTTCCCGACCGCGGCCCCGCATGCAGGAAAAAGGAGAGACACACCATGAAGATACTTATGATCGGCGCCCACCAGGACGATATGGAGTTCCAGGGCAGCGGCACCGCCATGCATTTTTGCCGTCTCGGCCATGAGGTGCGCGTTCTGTCGATGGCCAACGGCTGCGGCGGCCATCATATCCTCTCGCCCGAGGAGACCTCACGCGTCCGCCGCGAGGAGTCACGTCGCGTCGGTGAGATCCTCGGCATTCGGTACGACGTGTGCGATGACGTGGACGACTGCACCATCGTGGCCGACATTCCCTCACGCCGCCGCCTCACGCGCTATATCCGTGAGTATAGCCCCGACCTTATTATCACTCACCGCCCGAACGATTATCACACCGACCACAGAAATACGGGCCTGCTCGTTCAGGACGTCGCCTACCTTCTCACCGTGCCGCACGAATGTCCCGACGTGCCTGCCATGCGCTTTATGCCGGTCATCATGTACTTTGAGGACACCTTCCGCTATCCCCCCTTTGAGGCCGACGTGGTGGTGGACACCGACGAATTCCTTGAGAAAAAGCTCGAGGTGGCCGATGCCAACGCTTCCCAGGTCTACGAGTGGCTGCCCTATACCTACGGGCAGGAGGTCCCCCCCGAGAGCGACCGTGAGGGGCGCCTCGCCTTCCTTCGCGGCCCCTCGGTCGACGGCATGACCGATGGGGAGATCCTCGCCGCCGATGAAAACAGCGGCTACGTGCTTCTGTACGCCAAGACCGCCTCCCGTCACCGCCAAAAGCTCATCGAGCGCTACGGCGAGGAGCGCGGCCGCCGCGTAAGGACCGCCGAGGCCTTTATGGTCTGCGAATACGGCGCGCCCTTGACCGAGGAAAAGCGCCACCTCTTCTTCCCGTTCTGAGGGCGGCACTCCCTCACACGATGACACCGAAAGGAGATGATACGATGAGACACGTCAAGGAGCTCGACAGGCGCGCCCTGTCCCTTGAGCAAAAGCTCGGCCAGCTGTACTGTGCCAACGTATCGGCCAACGATAAAGAAAACATCGACTACGTCATGGAAATGATCCGTGAGCGTCGCCTCGGCTCGGTCTGGATCCAGCCCGGGGTCGGCCACCGTGCGGAAACGATCGCCCGCATTCTTGAGGCGGCCGATTACCCGATCCTTATCCTATGCGATGCCGAGGAGGGACACGTGGACTACCGCATTCCTCAGCAGCTTTCGCTCACGGTCGCGGGGCGCACGGAGTACGCCCACTCCTTCGGGCGTCTCACGGCGGCCACTCACCGCAATATGGGCTACAACGTCATCTGCAGTCCCGTTTTGGACCTTTGCGGAGGGAACGCCCCCTGCGGCGCCACCACGCGCTCCTTCGGCCCCGATAAGGAGCTGGCTGCCCGCTACGGCGCCGCGATGACGCGCGGTATGCACGAGGGCGGCGTTCTCACCTGTGCCAAGCATTACCCGGGAAGCACCAAGGCCATGCCATGGGATACGCACATGCGCGAGGGGTATGACGATGCCACGCGCGAGGAGATCATCGACTACGCTCTCTATCCCTACAGGGAGCTGATGCGCGAGGGGCTGATCGACGGTATTATGGTCGGTCACGAGCGCTACCCCAAGGTAGACCCCGAGCGCCCCGCCACCCTCTCAAGGCCCGTGATCGACATCATTCGAGAGCTGGGCTTTGACGGCTTCCTCGTTACCGACGCGCTCTCGATGGGGGGTGTTGTCAACAACTACGGTTGGTACGATCCCGCCGCGATGGCGGTGGCCGCGGGCAACGATATCCCCCTCGTCTGGAAGATCGGCGCCAAGGAGGGCTACGAGGCCTTTTGTGAGCGCTACGCCGCGGGAATGTTCTCGGAAGCGGACCTTGAGCGTGCTCTCGACCACGTCCTGGCGGCTCAGCACAAGGCGGCGCTTCTGCCCGAGGTCGGCACGGCGGCCGAGCTTGAGGTGGACAAGGAAAACACGCGCCGCCTCTGCCGCGAGTGCATTGCCTCCCGTCTCGAGGAGGGGCTGTCCCCCTCGATATCGCGGGACGGCCGCCACCTCTTCGTTATTATGACCGACGGCAAGGTCACGATCGATTCGGAGGAGAATTACACCCCCGGTCCGCGCGACTGGTACTTCCCGAAGCGGATCGCCACCCGCATTCGTGAGCTGTTCCCCCGCTCGGAGGTCGTCGATATTCCGCAGTTTCCCGCACCCTACCACAGCGAGGCCGTCTTTGATAAGCAAACGCACTATGAAGACGTGGTGTTCATCACCTTCTTTCAGCCCTCGGCCTTCATCGGCCGAGAGACGCTTACCACGCGCATCGTGGACCTTATGGATGCCCTGCAATCGACCGACCGCATCGCGGCTCATCTGCATTTTGGCAATCCCTACGTGGCCGCCTACGCGCCCTACGTGAAGCGCGTCCTTCTCGGCCTTGCCGCCAACGATTGTGTGATGCACGGCCTTGAGATCCTCGCGGGCAATGCCGCGCCCCACGGTACGCTCCCTTACCGTATCCCCTTTCACGAGAAGGGCGACCTTATCCTGTAACGCAAAAAGAGCAAGCACACGGTGCTTGCTCTTTTTCCGTAAGGCGTCTTACTTCTCGATGACGAACTGCTCGTCCGCCTTGAGGTCCACCACGGTGCAGTCGTTCATGTAGGTGCATTCGGGAAGGACGATCATGGCGCAAAGCTCGTCGGCATTGGCGGGCAGGGGCGCGAGGTGCCAGACGCAGGCGTTCATCTTGACAAGGGTGTTCTTCGGCACGAGGAAGGCGCGGGTGTACTCGGGCAGGGGCTTACCCGCCGAGGGGGGCGCCACGTGCAGGATCATGTCGTCATTCAGCGGCAGGATCATCTCGGCCGTGGTGGTGTGGTACTCCACCTGCGTAACGTGCATGACGTCGGGCTTTTTTACAAGGATCGGGGAATAGGCAACGTTCCTCCCCTGCGAGGCCACCAGGCGGTCGGGGAAAAAGCGGTGCAGCTCCCCTGAGAGGGGATAGCCCTCGGGCGAGGACATGGTGTAATACTGACCAAAGGCGGCAAAGGCCTCCTTCGTCAGGGCTTCTACCTTTACGGTTCTCATGGTATGGCTCCTTTCGGTGCTGTAATTCGGTCCATCTCCATTATAAGGGAAAAACGGGAAAAAATCAAGAGGCAAGAAAAAATCCCCGCATTTCTCTTGCTTTTTCCTCTCGGATGGTGTATACTGTCAGCGGTGTCGGAAGCGACACTCATATTTGTAAACAAAACCTTACGAAAGGGGCGGAACCTTGGTACAGTTGACGGTAATTTCGGTGGGAACGCTCAAGGAGCGCTACCATACCGAGGCGGTGGCAGAGTACAAAAAGCGCCTTTCGGCCTTTGCCCGCGTGGAGGAGGTCTCCCTGAAGGAGGAGCGCATCCCCAACGAGGAGCAGCCCGCCGCCGTGGAGGCCGCCCTCCGTGCGGAGGGAGAGCGCATCCTTGCCGCCGTGCCCGAGGGGGCCTATACCGTGGCGCTGTGTGTGGAGGGAAGGAGCATGGATTCCCCCACCCTGGCCGCGGCGCTTGGGGCGGCGGCCGACCGCACGGGCAAGCTCTGCTTCATCATCGGCTCCTCGCACGGGCTTGCGCCCGCCGTCAAGGCGCGGGCCGACCTTCGCCTTTCGGTCAGCGCCCTCACCTTTCCGCACCAGCTGATGCGTACCCTCCTTATGGAGATCCTCTACCGCTCCTTTTCCATTCTTCACGGAAAAAAATATCATAAGTAACGGAGAAGACCGCTATGTTCCTTGCCGCCTTGCCTTTTCTTCTTCTTTCCACGGCCACGGGTCTTGCCGAGGGCGTGATGATCAAGCTCTACAACCGCAAGCACGAGAAGGGCGGCTTTTTCTTCACGGCGCTCGTCTCGCTCTTTTCGATGCTCGTGTTCGTCATTCGTGAGGCGGTCGAGAGCGTTGGGGGCGTCGGGTTTGAGTTTTCCTGGCCCATCGTCCTTTTCGGGCTGCTCGGCGGCTTTCTTTACGCCTCGGCATCGCTGATGACCTACCTCGCCGTGCAGTGGGGCTCGTACGCCCTCTCCAACCTCATTCTCTCCTATTCCCTCGTTCTTACGGTGGCCTACGGCCTCCTCTTCCGTGGGGAGGCGGCGGGGCTTCTTACCTGGTGTGGCTTTGCGATCATCGCCGTCTCGATCTTTTTGCTCCGCAAGAAGAACCCCGAGGAGGCGCCGACCGCGAAAACGCGCATCACGCTCCGTTGGCTGTTTGCCATTGCCTATTCGGTCTTTGCGGCGGCGGGCTTCAGCATCGTCCGTATGTACCAGCAGGACCTCTATAAGAGCGCCTACAATAACGAATTTATGATCGTCTGCCTCGGCTTCTCGGCGCTCTCGCTCATCGTTGTCGGCATCGCGCGCGATAAGCGCGACTGCTGGGGCATCTTCAAAAAGGGGGCGCCCTTTGCCACCGTGGCGGGGCTTTCCAACGGCGCCACCAACCTTTTGCAGATCCTGATGCTCCAGATCGGCATCCACGTCTCCTATTCGGGCCCCATGGGCTCGGTCTTAAAGAGTCTCGGCTCCTTTCTCCTTGCCGTCCTCCTCTTTCGCGAGAGGTTTGAAAAGCGCCAGCTCCTCGGCCTCGCCCTCGGCGCCACCGCCGTGGTGCTGCTTAGCATCTGAATAAAAAAAGCAGACACACCGTGTCTGCTTTTTTTATGTGACAGCTTATATCACACCGTCAAGGAGGAAGAGCCAAACGGCGTCCAGCACCAGCGTCACCGCCGTGCCCACAAAAATGACGGGCAAAAAGGCAAGGCGCCGCCGCGTTTCTTCCACGCGCTCACGGTATTCCTCCCACGTGTCGCGCGGCCAGGTGGGGGGCGGCTCCTTTGGCATGGGGGTGAGGTTGCCGCGCACCCCCGCCACGTAGACAACGGCGCTGACCGAGCATAACGCCAGATAGACCCAAAAGATCCAGTTGGCACCAAGGGCTACCAGGACCGAGTACAGCGTGTAAAAGGCAAGGCCCGTCAGAAGTCCCCGCAGGATTTTGAGGAGGGGCGCCCACCTCACGGGCGGATCCTCCGCGCCTCGAGGTAATAGCGCTTGTCCCGCGCGTGCCCCATGGAGAAGGTCTTGCGCGGCAGGGGGCCGCTTGCCGCCACGGCAGGGAAGAGGTCGGCCTTTTCCATCCCGCGGAAGAGGAAGCCAATGGCGTGCGGGCGCTCGGAAAGCGCACAGAGCGAGGCCTCGTCGTGGATGTAATCGACCTCCGCCTCGGGGTGGGTCTTCATGTAATCGTCAAGGAAGGCCTGCAGCGTGCCCACGGGCTGGACGTGCAGAGCGCTGAGCGAGAGGGGCAGGCGGCCGCCCTTTGTCACCGCGGTGAACTCCTGCTTTGGCAGGGAGGGGTCGCCGTGGGCCTCGGTGTAGGCGGTAAGGGCGGAAAGCAGGGCCTCGGGCTCGGTGTTCGTCACCACACGGTAGATCGGCTCAAAGTCCAGCGCCGCATCGTGCAGGTTGACTACCTCACAAAGCGCGTAGCGCGCGGGGTGGCGGGCGGCGGCCTCCGCCCCGATCGTTGTCTTCAGCTCCTCATAGATCGCCTTGGCCGTGGCCAGCGAGTGGTTGCCGTCTCCCACGGCAAAGAGGAGGGCGGGACCCTCGGCCCCGTATTTCTTCCTCTGCTCCTCGGGAGAGGCAAGGCGGCAAAGCTCACGGTCGATCGCGGCGACCTCGTCGTCGGTCAGGCGTACGCCGCGCACCGAGCCGCCCCCCGCCATCAGCGGAAAGCGGTAGATCTCCTCGCCCCCTGTCGCTTGGGCAATGCCCTCAATGATGCGGCCCTCGCGGTCGTCGATGAGGAGCATCACGTGCGGAAGCTCCAGGGGCGCATCGCGGCGGATCTCCACGCGCGGGGGGATGCGGTCCAGCACCGTGCCCTCGGTCGCGCGGATCGGCAGGGTGTCGGTGGCACCGTAGCCGTAGCACTCAAGGTCGACCTTGCCGATAAGACCGCGGCGCACGCGCCCGTCGGGGCAGGTGCGCTCAAGGTACAGAACGGCGTTCTTGTGGGTCTTGAAGAAGTCCCCCTCCGCAAGGGAGGCCATGGCGGCGTTGATCCTTGGGGTGCGCTCACCGCGCTCGGCAAGATAGCACTCGGGAAGGATGAGGGAAAGGGCGGAGGGCGCATCCCCCACAAAGCGGGCGGCCTCCTCCCAGTATTCGGGCTCACTCGTGAACTGGTCGCAGGCGATAACGGCCCATTTTTCCCCGTCGGTACGCGTAAAGTCGGGGAGCAGGATGTCAGCGGGGGAGAAGCAAAGATTTTTCATAGCGTTTCCTTTTTTTGTTTTTGGTATAAGAGTGCCGAAACGGCACATAATAGACGTAGGACAAGCAAGACGGAATTCCCCGTGAGGGCGCCGCCTTGTGCGCCCTACCCTGATACGGAGGAATTTTGAGTCTTGGAAAAGAAGCTGCCCGACGGATTTCTTATCGAGATCGTGCGCGACAAGCGAGCTATGCAACGGTTTTCCTCGCTTTCGCCCAAGGAGCGCGACCGCGTGGTCGCCAGAGCGTGCGCCGCACGCACACGGGCAGAGATGCGCCTCCTCGTCCTTTCGCTTTCGGACCGAGTTGAGGCACAGGAATTCTATTGACGGTCGGTTGATGGAAGCCGTCACACCGTCAGGGGGCCGACCCGCACTATGCGGGTCGGCTTTTTTATTTGCGTCTTACAAGGCGGGAAAGCCCCGCCCCCAGCACCGAGAGGAAGGTGTCAAGCTCCTCCCTTGTCGTGCGGTGGGAAAGACTTACGCGGATCGTGCAGTCGGCCTCGCGCTCAGAAAGGCCAAAGGCCGAGAGCGCCGTTTCCCCCACGTGCCCGTGGGAGGAGCAGGCCGAGCCGCTTGAGACCGAGATGCCCTCGCCCGCAAGGTAGTGGAGCATGACCTCGCTCTTGATGCCCGGCAGCACAAGGGAGAGGATGTGCGGCGCCGCCACGCTCGGCAGGAGCGGCCTCACCTCGGAGAGAGCAGGGGCGGCAAGCCCCGCCAGAAGATGCTCACGCAACGCCCACAGCGTTTTTTCGCGTTCTTCAAAGTTTTCTTTACATTCCTCCACCGCCGTGGCAAACGCGGCAATGGCAGGGACGTTCTCGGTGCCTGAGCGCAGCCCCTCGCCCTGGCCGCCGCCAAGGATGAGGGGGGCGACCCCCTTTTCCTTCCTTAAGCTCTCGTCGATCCAAAGGGCACCCACGCCCTTCGGCCCCTCTATTTTATGGGAGGAAAGGGTCAGCATCCGCACGCCAAGGGCGCGCACGTCCACCCTCACCTTGCCAAAGGCCTGGGTGGCATCGGCGTGGAGGACGCAGTCGGGGCAGGTGGCGGCAATGGCCCTTTGCACAGGGGCAAGGTCGTAGAGCGCGCCCGTCTCGTTATTGACGAGCATGACGGAAACAAGGACGGTGTCCTCGGTCAGCGCGGCGCGGAGGGCGTCCATATCCAGGGAGCCGCCCACGGTCGGCACGGTCACCACCGTCATCCCCTCCTCGCCGAGCGCACGGAAGGGAAGCGAGACCGAGGCGTGCTCCCCCGCCGTGGTGACGATGCGGGCGCGGCGGTAACGCGCCTTGGCACGGGCACGGCCGAGAATGGCTAAGTTGTTGGCCTCGGTGCCCGAGGCGGTAAATACGAGAAGGCCGCCGCGCGCGCCAATGGCGTCAAGGACAGTCTTTTTGGCATCACGGAGGACGTCCTCGGCATCCTTGCCCCGCGCATGGAGCGAGGAGGGGTTGCCGAAATGCTCACGGCTGACCTCCAGGTAGCGGGCCAGCACCGCCTCCGAGGGGCGCGTGGTGGCGCTGTTGTCAAGATAGATCTCGCGCTTTTCCATCTCAGTCAAAGGTAAAGGCCTCGATCATGGCGGCAAGGTCGGCGGTGTGGGCGGTGTAGGGGACCGTGCCGTCCGCAAGGGGCGTCAGGCGCGCGGTGTAGGAGATGGTATAGACGTACAGCCCGTCCACCGCCAGAAGCTTTTGCGCCTTGTAGGTCACGCCCCCCTGCGTGTAGGTAAAGACGTAGCGCACGGCCTGGTGACCGTCCAGCCACACCTCCACGTCCTCGCGCTTTTCGGCGGGGGGAGAGCACTCGTCCGGAAGGAGGGTGTAGCCGCGGTAGAGGGTCTTGTAGGCCTCGTTCTTCGTGGCCCAATAGTCAAGGAGCGTGTCCTCCTCGGGGATCTCGTAGGTGACGGTCACGGCCGCGCCCTCGCAAAAGACCGAGGTCGTGCCGTTGGCAAGGTCGCGCTCCCAGGCGGCGGGCACCCAGAGGGAATAGCGTGAGACGGCGGGGTCGGAGGCAAGATAGAGGCCTTTCTCGTTCACCTCGGGCGCATCGGTCGCCGCGGGCGGCGTGGCGGGGGCCTCCCCCTCAAAGAGGAAGACCTCGGCCATATCGAGGACCCGCTCCACGTAACGGTCGTAATAGCTCACGTCGCCCGAGGGGACGGCCGTTTTTGCCGTGTAGGTAAAGAGGTAGATCACGCCGTCAACGGCGGTGGCGTATTGCAGGTAGCGGTATTCCTCCCCCGCCAGCTTCCCACGGAAGCTTCGGTAGGCGGCGGGCTTGCCGCCAAACTCGGTGGCATCGGCCTCAAGGAGCGTGTAGTCGGTAAGGGTCGCGGAAAGCTCGGCCTCGCCCTCGGCAAGGTAGGCGGCGGGGGCCTTGTCGGAGGCCACCGTCACCAGGGTCACGTTGGTGGTATCCACCGCCGACACGTAGGCCATCGTAAAGCCGGTCGACCGCTCGACCGTCCAGTCCTCGGGCACGTAGAGCGTGTAGCCGTCCCCCACCTCGCCGATCTTCATACCCTCAGGCAGGGTCCTGTCGCCGTTCCCCGCCCCGCAGGAGGCAAGGAGGAGAAGGAGAAGCGAAAGCAGCAAAAGACAAGATACGTACCGTTTCATGAGGATCCTCACTTTCTAAGCCCGACCGTGGCCGAGCGTCCTTTTACTTTATAATTCCCCGCAGATGGCGCGGAAGGCAAGGCCGCGCTCGCGGTAATCTCTGAAGCTGTCAAAGCTTGTGCAGGCGGGGGATAAGAGCAGGATACCCTGCCCCCCGGCCATGCGGTGCGCCGCCACGACCGCCTCCCGAAAATCGGCGACCGCCAGCAAGGGGAAATCGCTCCGCTCCGCGGTGATCGCCCGTCCGATCGCCTCGGCGGCCTCCCCCGTGACGACCGCCCCGGTAGCGTAGGCCGTCACGGCCTTTGCCAGGGGGGAGAGCGGTAGGCGCTTGTCGCGCCCACCCAAGAGCACGGTCACAGGGCCGACGAGAGAGGCCAGCGTGGCCGCCGTGCGCGTGGGGGTGGTGTCGATCGAGGAATCGTAGCAGGCGACCCCATGAAAGGTGCCGACGTACTCACAGCGGTGGGGCGCCCCCCGAAACTCGGAAAGCGCGCGCGTCATGGCCTCGGGGGTGACGTAGGGCAGGACCAGCCCCGCCGCCGTCATGGCGTTTTTGACGTGATGCTCCCCGGGCAGCGTCACCGCCGCCGTCGGAAAGAGGGGGCGCGCCGTTTTTTCCCTGTGCCAGACGTAGCCGTCCTCGGCAAAGAGACAGTCGCCCCCCGCCGCGGGGGGCGAGAGCGAGAAGGTAAGCACCCCCTCCCCGCGCCGCTCACGGGCAAGCCACGGGCAGTCGGCAGGGAGGACGGCGGCCCCCGCACCGAGGATACGGCGCTTGGCGGCGGCGTACTCCTCCATGTCCTTATGCCAGTCAAGGTGGTTCTCGGTGATGTTGGTGATCGCCACGCGGCCACGGGGCGGTGGGAGATCGGAGAGCTGAAAGCTCGAAAGCTCAAGGACAGCGGCATCCCGCGCGGTCATGGCGGGGATCGCCTCAAGGAGCGGCGTGCCGATGTTGCCGCCAAGAAAGACGCGCCGCCCCGCGGCGCGGAGCATGGCCGCCGTCATCATGGCGGTGGTGGTCTTGCCGTCACTCCCCGTCACGCAGAAGAGCTGCGCGGGGCACAGCGCCAAAAAGAGGGCGACCTCACTCGTTACGGTGGCCCCCCGCGCCATCGCCTCAAGCAGCGGCGCGGCATCGGGGCGGAGAGAGGGCGTGCGGAAGAGCACCCCCGTTCCAAGGCCGTCAAGATATCCTTCACCAAATATGGGCCGCGCCCCCGCCGCACGGAGAAGCGCCAGCGTCTCCCCGTCGGGCACGTGGCGGTCCCGCACCACAAGCGAGGTAACGCCAAGGCGGGGCAGGAGCGAGAGCAGCGGGCGGTTGGCAACGCCAAGCCCCAAAAGCTCGGCTCCCCTCTTTCGCATTTTCAAAAGCAGCGCGGCAGGCGAGAGCCCGCCCACACGTCCCGTATCCTTGAAACAGTCTTGAAGCTCCCTAAAATCTGACATATTATATTATATGTCATCGCGCGCGCTTTTGCAACACCTAAATTGTAAAGAAAAAGAGCCGCACAGGGGTGCGGCTCTTTTTCGGTAGCCCGATCTATAGCGTAATATCAAGGTCGCTGATCCACGGCACCACGGGGCGGCCCGCATCGTCATAGATACGGCAGCCCGCCTCGGCGCGGCCAACGCCAAGGAACATCCGGGAGCGCGTCCCCTCGATCTTGATATGCGTGCCCTCGACCGTAACGATGCAGTAGAGCGGGTCCTCGTAGCACACGGTGTGCGAGAGGGAGGTGATCTTCTTGCAAAGCTCCTCGGGGTAGCAGTCGTGGCGCTTTTCCAGCCAGTCAAAGCAAACGCAGTTGACCTCGTAATAAAGGACGTTTTCACGGATGCGCGCGTAGTCGCGGTGGTGGTGGCCGTTAAAGCAGGCCAGCACGCTGTGCGGGCGGCGGCGGTTGGCCTCGTCAATAACGTCAAGGACCGCCTCGCGGTTGCGGACCCCGTCGGGCCGCTCGTAGCTTGCGTGGCTCATGATGATCGAGGGGCCCTTGGCCGAGGCGATCGTCTCGCGGAGCCATTCCACCTGCTCGGGCGGGAGCCAGTCCCGCTCCCCGCCGCGGGTGTGGTAGTTGCCCATCGAAAAGTGGTAGTATTCCTTGCCGTCAAAGCCGTAGTTCGGGTCGGTGACGATGATGCGGCAGCCGTCGACGTCAAAGTAGTAGTAATTCTTTTCGAGCTTATAGTTTTCAAGGAGCGTTTCCAGGGTGGAGTTGTCGGCCTCGTGGTTGCCGATCACGTGGTAGGAGGGAATATGAAAATCCTGATAGGCACGGATCATCTCCATATGCTCGGGGCGGCAGTTGTTGGTGTAGTCCCCCAGGTGGATCATAAAATCGCAGCCCTCCTCCTCGGCCCGCCGCTGGAAAAGGCGCAGGGCTTCCATATCGCCACCGCGGAAGATGCCGGGCGCAAAGTGGAAGTCGGCAAACAGTAAAAACTTCATCGGAGCTCTCCCTTTCGTTTTCTGCCCTCAGTATAGCACGCCCCGCCCCCCAAAGTCAAGTTCCACCCCCGCCCGTTATCCGATTTTTCGCGTATTGCATTCAAAATTACCGAAAATAAAAACTCGCAATTGACAAAATCCGCCCGCTGTGCTATGCTATGTGGGTAAAAAACGAAAGGGGGGGGTGCCGCATGCTTTCTGCCGTTCTCATCTTTTCCGTCACGTCGCTTGCCATGATCCTTGCGGTGCTCCTGTATCCGCGCCTCCGCCTTGGCCGCCTGACGGTGGACAGCTACGTGGCCGTCACGCTGCTTGGCGCCGCCGCCATGCTGGCGCTGGGTGTGTGCGACCTTGGCACCGTGGGCGCCGCCCTCGTCTCGGACAGCGCCGTCAACCCCCTGAAGATCCTCGTCCTCTTCCTCTCCATGACCGTCCTTTCGGTCTTTCTTGACGAGGTGGGCTTTTTCCGTTACCTCGCCGCGGGGGTCCTCCGCCGCGCCCACGGCGGTCAGCGCCGCCTCTTTCTCCTTCTGTACGTCACGGTGTCGGTGCTTACGGTCTTTACGTCCAACGACATCGTGGTGCTCTCCTTCACCCCCTTCATCTGCTACTTTGCCAAAAACGCGGGCATCGACCCGATGCCCTACCTCGCCGCGGAGTTTGTGGCGGCCAATACCTGGAGCATGATGCTCATCATCGGCAACCCCACCAACATCTATCTTGCCACCGCCGCGGGCATCGATTTTCTCACGTATCTCCGCGTGATGCTCCTGCCGACCGCCCTTGCGGGGAGCGTGGCCTTCCTTGTCCTTTACCGCCTCTACCACAAAAAGCTCGGCATTCGCATGGCGGCCGAGCCCGAGAGCGTGCCGCGGCCCGATGGGCCCCTCCTTTCGGTCGGCCTTGTTCACCTCCTTCTCGCCACGCTCCTTCTGGCCGTGGGGGCCTACGTGGGGCTTCCGATGTGGGTGGTCGCCCTCCTTGCCGTCCTTTCGCTCTTTCTCCTTACCCTCGTCCTCTCGGCCGTCCGCCGCCGCCCGCCGCGGGAGCTTTACGCCTGTCTTGCCCGTGCGCCCTGGCAGCTGATCCCCTTTGTGCTTTCGATGTTCGTGATGATCGTCGTCCTTTCGGAAACGGGGGTCACGGCGCTGCTTGCCTCGTGGCTCGACCCCCTTCCCCCCGTCCTTTCCTACGGCATCACCTCCTTCCTCGCCTCCAACCTTGTCAACAATATCCCGATGAGTGTCCTCTTCTCGGAGATCCTCGCCGTCGGCAATGCGGGGGCGGGCGCCGTGTACGCCACCGTCATCGGCTCCAACGTCGGCGCCTTCTTCACGCCGCTCGGCGCCCTGGCGGGGCTGATGTGGAGCGAGATCCTCAAGGGCCACGGCCTTGCCTTTGGCTACCGCGATTTTCTGAAGCTCGGCCTCACCGCGGCGGTGCCCGCGCTCCTCTCGGCGCTCTTCGGTCTTTTTCTCGTGCTGGGTTAAAAGAAAAAACGCTCCTTGAGCGTTTTTTCTTTTTCACTTGCTTTGCAAGTGGAAAAATGCTATAATGGAGGGAGCAACAAGGAAGGAAGCCATGCCATGAACGATCTGAAAGCCCGCTATCTCGCCGCCAAGCGCCGCCTCTTTATGCGCTATTACGGAGAAAAGCTGAACCCCGAGCAATGCCGCGCCGTGTGCGCCGAGCGCGGGGCCGTCCTCGTTTTGGCGGGCGCGGGCTCGGGCAAGACCACCGTCCTTGTCCGCCGTATCCTTCACCTCATCCGCTATGGGGATGCCTACTCGACCGACTACGTGCCCGAGGGCACGGGAGAGGCCGAGGTCGCCGCGCTGGAGGCCTGCGCCGACACCTCCCCGATCGCTGAGATCGAGGAGATCCTCCCCGTCTTCACCCATGCGCCCTGCCCCCCGTGGGCCATGCTGGCCATTACCTTTACCAACAAGGCGGCGGGCGAGATCCGTGACCGCCTCAGTGCCGCGTTTGACGACCCCGCGGTCAGCGAGGAGATCTGGGCGGGCACCTTCCACTCGGTCTGTATGCGCATTTTGCGCTCCCACACCGCCGAGGCGGGCTACAAAAGCGGCTTTTCGATCTACGATACCGATGACGCGAAGCGCGTCCTTTCCGAGGCGATGCGCGACCTGGAGATCGACGAGAAGCTTCTTCCCGTCAAAAGCGTTCTGGCCGCCATCTCGGATGCCAAGAACAACCTCATCTCCCCGAAGGAATTTGCCGACAACGGCGATTTCCGCCTCCGCCAGATCGGCAAGGCGTACAAGGAGTACCAGCGCCGCCTTGAGGAGGCCAACGCCCTCGACTTTGACGATATCATCATGAAGACCGTCCGCCTCCTTGAGACAAGCCCTGAGGTGGCCGCCAAGTACCAGCGCAAGTTCCGCTACGTCTGCATTGACGAGTACCAGGACACAAACCCCGCCCAGTTCCGCCTCTCCGCGCTCCTGTCGGCGGGGGAGGGCAACATCATGGTCGTGGGGGACGATGACCAGAGCATCTACCGCTTCCGCGGTGCCACCGTCGAGAACATCCTCGACTTTGATAAGACCTACAAAAACGCCACGGTCGTGAAGCTTGAGCAGAACTACCGCAGCACAAAGACCATCCTGGAGGCCGCCAACGCCGTCATCTCCCACAACCGGGAGCGGCACGATAAGCGCCTTTGGTGCGCGGGCGAGGACGGTGCAAAGATAACTTTACACAAATCCGAAAATCAGAACGACGAGGCCGCCTGGATCAAGGACAAGATCATGGAGACCGTCGTCCATGAGCGCCGCCGCTACCGTGACGTGGCGATCCTTTACCGTCTCAATGAGCTGTCCCGCTCGCTTGAGGGGGCGCTCGCCAAGAGCGGCATCCCCTACCGCATCCTCGGCGGTCAGCGCTTCTATGACCGCAAGGAGATCCGCGATATGGTCGCCTATCTCCACGTCCTTGCCAACCCCAGCGACAACCTCCGTCTTACGCGCATCATCAACGAGCCGAAGCGCAAGATCGGGGATGCCACGGTCGAGGAGGTCGCCCGCCTCGCCACCGAGCAGGGCGTGCCGATGAGTGAGGTGCTTGAGGCCGCCGCCGGCTACCCGACGCTTGCCAAAAGCGCCGCCCGCCTTACGGAGTTTTCGTCCCTCCTTTCCTCTCTCCGCGCCGAGAAGACCGATATCCCCACTCTCATTGAGCACGTCTTTGAGAGGACGGGCTACCGCGCCATGCTCCTTGCCGAGGGGGAGATCTCCAAAACGCGCATCGACCACGTGGGGGAGCTGGTCTCCGCCGCCGCCGAATACGAAAAGCGCGCAGGGGACGAGGCCTCGCTTTCGGGCTTTCTTGAGGAGGTGGCCCTGGTCAGCGACGTCGATAAATATGACGAGGGCGCCGACGCCGTCGTCCTGATGACCATCCACAGCGCCAAGGGCCTCGAATTCCCCGTGGTCTTCCTCCCGGGCATGGAGGAGGGCGTGTTCCCCGGGATGCAGGTCCGCACCGACCCTGCTGAGCTCGGGGAGGAGCGGCGCCTGGCCTACGTGGCCATCACCCGCGCCAAGGAAAAGATCTATCTGTCCCACACCACGGAGCGGATGATGTACGGCCGCACCGCCTTCAACCCCCTCTCCCGCTTTGTCCGTGAGGAGCTGCC